>DATEZX010000043.1:0-5783 GCA_035255225.1 Candidatus Limnocylindrales bacterium | reverse complement strand
CGGGGTGTGGCCGGGCCGCGCCTGCTGCCCCTGGCCACCACCGGCCGCGAGACCCCCCGCGGCCATGATCCGCGTCCCCGCCGTACCCGTCGCACCCGCGCCGGCGACGACGGGCCGGGCCGCAGCGCCACTCGTCGGTCGCGCGCCCCCGGCGTTCCGGCCCGGCTGGCCGGGGCCCGTCATCCGGAACGGGCCGGGCGGCGGCGCGGCCGGCTGCTGCGTGATCTGGACCCGCAGGATCGCGTTCGCGACGCCGTGGCGGATGAACGCCTTGAGCTCGTCGTAGAGGCCGAAGGCCTCCTTCTTGAACTCGTTGAGCGGATCCTGCTGCGAATAGCCGCGGAGGCCGATGCCGCGGCGCATGTCGTCGAGCTCGGTCAGGTGCTCGACCCACAGGCTGTCGATCGTTCGCAGCAGGACGAAGCGCTCGACGGTCGCCCAGGCCTCGGGGCCGATCTCGGCCTCCCGAGCCGTGAGGACCTGGTCGGCGACGTCCTTGACGTGCTCCGCGATCGCGGCGCCGCCGCCCAGCGCCAGGAGGTCGTCGACCGAGACGCGGTCGGGGCCGATGCCCATCCGGGCGAGCTCCTGGAGGAGCGCGGCGAGGCCCTCCTCGGCGACGGCCTTGCCGCCATCGGCGCCGGCACCGACGTGGCGATCGACGAGGTCGTCGATCTCCTCGTCCAGGAAGGCCCGGATCGTGTCGGTCAGGTCCTCGTTGCGGAGGACCTTGTCGCGCTCGGCGTAGATCGTCTCGCGCTGGCGGTTGATGACGTCGTCGAACTCGACGACGCGCTTGCGGATGTCGAAGTTGTAGCCCTCGACCCGCGACTGGGCGCTCTCGATCGTCTTGCCGACGAGGCCCGACTCGATGAAGTTGTCTTCCTCGAGGCCGAGCCGCTCCATGAGCGACGCCACCCGCTCGGACGCGAAGCGCTTCATGAGCTCGTCGTCGAGCGACAGGTAGAAGCGCGACGAGCCGGGGTCGCCCTGGCGCCCGGCGCGGCCCCGGAGCTGGTTGTCGATCCGTCGGCTGTCGTGGCGGGCCGTGCCGATGATGTGCAGGCCCCCCGCCGCGACGACCTTCTCGTGGTCCTCGTCGGTGATCCGCTTCGCCTCGTCGAACGCGCCCCGATAGGTCTCCCTGTCGACCTCCGCCGGGTTGAGGCCCTGGCGATGGAGGATCTCGGAGGCGAGGCCCGCTGGATTGCCGCCGAGGAGGATGTCGGTCCCGCGGCCGGCCATGTTCGTCGCGATCGTGACCGCGCCGCTCTTGCCGGCCTGGGCGACGATGCCCGACTCCTTCTCGTGGAACTTGGCGTTGAGCGTCTCGTGCTTGATCCCGCGGCGGGTCATCATCCCGCTCAGGAGCTCTGACTTCTCCACCGAGGTCGTGCCGACCAGGACCGGCCGGCCCTCCGTGGCGAGCTCCTCGATCTCGTCGATGACGGCGTTGAACTTGGCCGTCTCGGTCCGGTACACGAGGTCCGTCTCGTCGTCGCGGACCATCGGCCGGTGGGTCGGGATGGCCACGACCTCGAGGTTGTAGATCTTGTGGAACTCCTCCGCCTCGGTCATCGCCGTGCCGGTCATGCCGGCCAGCTTCTCGTACATCCGGAAGTAGTTCTGGAAGGTGATCGTGGCGAGGGTCACGCTCTCGCGCTGGACCCGCAGCCCCTCCTTCGCCTCGATCGCCTGGTGGAGGCCCTCGCTCCAGCGCCGGCCCGGCATCTGGCGGCCGGTGAACTCGTCGACGATGACGATCTCGCCTTCCTTGACGATGTAGTCCCGGTCGCGCTTGTACAGGGCATGCGCCCGGAGGGCCTGCTCGAAGTGCCGCGCCAGGCGCGGGTCGGCGCCGTAGAGGTTGTCGACCCCGACGAGGCGCTCGACCTTCTCGACGCCCTCCTCCGTCGGCGACACGGCGCGGTCCTTGAGGTCGATGAAGTAGTCGCCGCCCTCCTCCTCGCCCTCGGGCCGCTCCTTGAGGCGCGGCACCAGGCGGGCGAAGGTGTAGTACAGGTCGGCCGACTCCTCGGCCTGGCCGCTGATGATGAGCGGCGTCCGGGCCTCGTCGATGAGGATGTTGTCGACCTCGTCGACGATCCCGTAGTAGCGGCCCCGCTGGACCCGCTCGGCGAGCTCGGTGACCATGTTGTCGCGGAGGTAGTCGAACCCGAACTCGTTGTTGGTGCCGTACGTGATGTCGGCCGCGTAGGCCTCGCGGCGGCTCACCGGCCGGAGGTTCACGAGCCGCTCGTCGGTCGTCGGGTAGCCCGGTTCGAAGACGTACGACGCGGTGCCGCCCTCCGACTGCTGGCCGAGGATCGTGCCCACCGTCAGGCCGAGGAAGTGGTAGATCGGGCCCATCCACTGGGCGTCGCGCCGGGCGAGGTAATCGTTCACGGTGACGATGTGGACGCCCAGGCCGGACATCGCGTTGAGGGCCGCCGAGAGGGTCGCCACGAAGGTCTTGCCCTCGCCGGTCTTCATCTCGGCGATCTTCCCCTGGTGCAGGGTGACCCCGCCGAGGAGCTGCTCGTCGAAGTGGCGCATGCCGAGCGTCCGGCGCATCGCCTCGCGAGTCATCGCGAAGACCTCGGGCAGGGCCTGGTCGAGCGCGTCATGCAGGATCGCCAGCTCGCGCTTCCGGCGCGCCTTCGACAGCTCGCGGCGGCGCTCGAGGTCCGGGTGGTGGAGCTCGTCCTCGGACGTCTCCTCGGGCGCGCTCGCCTCGCGGACCTCGTCGCGTAGCGCCGCGAAGCGCTGGCGGATCGCGTCGTCGGACAGGGCCTCGATCTCGGGCTCGAGGGCGTTGGCCTCGTCGACGAACGGTTGGATCCGCTTCAGCTCACGGTCGTTGGAGTCGACGAAGCGGGAGAGGAAGCCGAGCATGGGCGATCCAGTATAGGTGGGACCCTGTCAGCGCCCGGCGGGCGTCGCCCTTCCGGTCCCTCGACCGGGATCAGCGCTCTCGAGCTCCCTGCGCAGGACGAGCTCGTCGCGGATCGGGATGCCGTTCGAGCCGACCGCCGCGATCGCCGGCTTGAGGCTCGCCCGCGCCTCGTCGACGGCACCCGGGTGGAGCTCCGCCAGGCGCCAGCCGCGGCGCTGGTAGAACGCCAGCCCGTCGGTGTTGTCGTTGGTCGTCAGCAGCCAGGCCCGACGCACGGCCGCTCGCCGCAGCTCCGCCTCCGCGGCGTGGAGCAGCGCCGTTCCCACGCCGCGGCCGCGCGCACCCTCCTCGACGACCAGCACCCGGACCTCCGCCTCGTCCGGGCCTGAGCCTGCGGCGCCGACGATCCAGGTCAGCAATCCGACCGGCGTCCCGTTCGCGTCCTCGGCCACGAGACCGTCGCCTTCGAGCGCGTCGACCACGATGCCGAGGCGGGCCTGGCGGCGGCCCGCGAACTCACGATCGAGGAGGCTCTCGGACCAGCCGAGGTCGGATCGGCCGCCCGCCAGGCGGATCGGCCGGATCCGGGGCGCGGAGCGCTCAGGCGCCGAGGGACCAGATCCCGAGGGCGTAGCCGACGACGATGACGATGAACGTCACGCCGGCCAGCCCGAGCCACAGCAGCAGCGACCGCCCGACCGATGTCGGGTTCATCTCGGTGTTCCTGAGCTGCGGCAGGCGCCCGCCGGAGAGCGCCGCGCCCCAGCGCGGGGACCGGAGCTGGCGCCGGTAGTCGACCTCGGTGACCGGCGTCGGCTCGAGGCCGCCCTGGCCGTCGGGTCGATGGAGCTGGAGCGTCATGCGCTGACCTCGGGTGGACGCTGAACGCTAATCCGCGGACCGGAAGCCCGGTGCGACGGGTGTTGGATCTCGCTCGTGGTCGCCACCGTCGTCGTGGCCCCTGCCCGGGTCGTGGTCGGGCTCGATCCGGATGTCGAGCTTGCGGGCCACGCCGTCCTCCCACAGGAGCAGCTCCTGGGTGAAGGCGACCTCGCTCGAGAAGAGCGCTCCGACCGACTCGCCGCGGTGGATGCGCTTGATCGCCTCGCCGATGAGCGGCGCGATCGAGAGGGTCGTGATCCGGGGGATCCGCTTCGCCGGCGGCAGCGGCACCGTGTCGGTCAGGACGAGCTCCCGGAGGTGCGACGCCTCGATGCGCTCGATGGCCGGGTCGGACAGCGGGCCGTGGGTCGCGCAGGCGTAGATCTCGGTCACGCCCTCGCGCTCGAGGGCCTGGACCGTCTCGGTCAGGGTCCCCGCCGTGTCGACCTCGTCGTCGACGATGATCGCCCGCTTGCCGCGGACCTCGCCGATGACGTTCATGAGCTCGGCCTTGTCGAGGTTCCCGACCCGCCGTTTCTCGATGATCGCGAGGGGGGCGTCCAGCAGCTCCGCAAAGGTCCGGGCGCGCTTCGCGAACCCGAGGTCGGTCACGACGACGAGGTCCTCGATGTGCTTGTGCTTGAAGTAGTTCGACAGGATGTGGACGGCCGTCAGCTCGTCGACCGGGATGTTGAAGAAGCCCTGGATCTGCCCCTGGTGGAGGTCCATCGTCAGGACCCGATCGGCACCCGCGACGCTGATCATGTCGGCGACGAGGCGGGCCGTGATCGGGACCCGCGGCTGGTCCTTCTTGTCGGAGCGGCCGTAGGCGTAGTACGGGACGACCGCCGTGATCCGCCCGGCGCTCGCGCGCTTGAAGGCGTCGATCATGATCAGCAGCTCCATGATCGACTGGTTGACGTCGCCGCGGCCGTCGGACGGATTGCAGGTCGGCTGGACGATGAACACGTCCTTCTCGCGGACGTTGTCCAGGATCTTCACGAAGATGTTGTCGTTGGCGAACTTGAAGACCTCGACCGACCCGGGGTCCGACCGCAGGTAGAGACAGATCTTCCGGGCCAGCTCGGGGTTGGCGTTGCCGTGGTAGATCTGGAACTGGTCCGCGTACACGGGCGAGTCCTCCAGTCTGCCGCCAGCCGCGCCGCTCACGCGACGGGCCCCGGACCGCTCCGGGCCCCGGCACCGCCGCCGGGTCCCGACTCCGGGCCGCCATTGTCGTCGCTGGCGCGCCCTTCCGCCAGCCCGGGCCGGAAGGCCGCGATCCCGACGACCCGGTCGCCCTCGTTGAGGCGCATCACGATCACGCCGCGCGCGCTGGGGGAGTAGCGGTTCACGGACCGGACGTCCGTCCGGACGACCTGGCCGTGGGCCGAGATCAGGACGAGCTCCTCGTCGCGCTCGTCGACCTGCTGGACCGCCGCCACGACGCCGGTCTTGCGGCCCTCGAGCGCGATGAGTCGGACGCCCTGGCCGCCGCGGTGCTTCGGCCGGAACTCGGCCAGCGGCACGCGCTTGCCATAGCCGGTCTCGGTGAGGACCAGGAGCTCGGCGCTCGGCTGGACGACGCTCATCGAGACGACCTCGTCGCCCTCCTTCTTGAGGAGCCGGATGCCGATGACGCCGGCCGCGTCACGGCCCATCGGCCTGACCTCGGCCTCGTGGAACCGAGCGAGCATGCCCTGGGCGGTGGCGATGATGACGTCGTCTTCGCCCGACGAGACGTCGACCCAGGCCAGCTCGTCCCGGTCGTCGAGGGTGATCGCCCGGATGCCCGTCGCGCGGACCCGCTCGAACTGCTCGAGCGGCGTCTTCTTGACGATCCCGCGTCGGGTGGCCATCACGAGATAGCTGCCGGGCGCGAAAGCCGGCAGCGTGATCGTGGCCATCGGGACCTCGCCGGCCTCGACCTGGACGCCCGGCATGTTGATGATCGGCAGGCCCTTGGCCTGGCGCGACGCGTCGGGGATGGCATGGACCTTCGCCG
>DATEZX010000042.1:0-6986 GCA_035255225.1 Candidatus Limnocylindrales bacterium | reverse complement strand
GGCCCGGCCATGAGCCACATGGGCGAGAAGACGACGAACGCCAGCCCGCCGGCCGGGGCCAGCACCAGGTCCATGAGGATCCGCATCGGCGAGCGGGTGAAGACGTCGATCGGCCCGCCGTCGCCAGCGGCACGAACGGGTCGCCGATGACCCTGCGCCGTCAGCGTCGTCAGCGTCATGCCCCCGCCGACGAGGGCGAAGAAGCCGCCAATGAGCACCGCCGGGAGCGGGCCACCGAACTGGAGGACGAGCCAGATGGTGAACAGGCCGACGACCAGGAACACGAGCCCGAACCACAGCGGCGGAGGCTGGTTCTCAGCGGGCCGGAGGCGGCCGCGACGGGGAAGGGCGTCCGGAGCATCGTGCCAGCCGTCGTCCATCCCGTCCTCCCGGTCGGGACGCCTGCTCCACGGTAGCCCGAAGGCCGGGCCCGGACAAGAGACGCGACGA
Source organism: Candidatus Limnocylindrales bacterium (assembly GCA_035255225.1). GTDB lineage: Bacteria > Chloroflexota > Limnocylindria > Limnocylindrales > CSP1-4 > UBA5189. The sequence goes on along the minus strand of DATEZX010000042.1, from coordinate 6,536 downwards.
GCCTCGGCCCGTCACCTCGTCAGGCGGTGCGCGCGAGGATCTCCAGGAGCATCCGGACGAACTTCGGCTCGTCGGCGTCCATCGCGAAGTCGACGTTGGCCGGCTTGCCGCCCCGGAACCGGAAGTCACAGACCGTCCGGCCGATGGACAACTCGGCGTTGACCTCGACGTCGACCGGGATGTGGTGGGTCGTCACGATCGAGGGGTCGATGATCGAGCAGACCGCGAGGGCGTCGTGGACCGGCGCCGCGCCGGCTCGGTGGGGCATCGGCTGGCTGGCGTCGTAGCCGTCGATCCGCTTGAGCACGAACCGCGCCGCGGCCTCGCCGGCGGGGGTGCCGAGGGCCCGCAGCCGGGCGGCGTCCTCGGTCGAGACGAGGGCCCGATGGGTCGCGTCGAGTGGGAGCATCCGGATCGGGCGGCCGCAGTTGACGACGATCCGGGCCGCCTCCGGGTCCATCCAGATGTTGAACTCGGCCGAGGGCGTCATGTTGCCGTGGTCGTGCGCGCCGCCCATGACGACGATCTGCGGGATCGCGTCGAGGATCCGCGGCTCGCGCTGGATGGCCATCGCGATGTTCGTCAGCGGCCCGACCGGGCACAGGACGATGTCGCCGTCCGAGGCAAGGTAGGTCTCGATGAGCCAGTCGACCGCGTGGCCGGGCTGGAGCGTCGCGCCATGCGAGGCCGGCGGCAGGTCCAGAAGATCGCCGTGGATCCGCCTCGCCGGGTTGAGCTGCTCCATCTGGGTCCGGGCCAGCGGCCGGTCCATGCCGCGATGGACAGGCACCTCGGGCAGCCCGATCCAGTCGAAGACCCGGAGCGTGTTCTCGGTCGTGTGGTCGACGGTCGTGTTGCCGTTGACGGTCGTCGCGCCGACGAGCTCGAGGTCCGGCGACAGGGCGGCCGTCATGAGCGCGACGGCGTCATCGGTGCCTGTGTCGACGTCGAGGATGACCTTCGTGGTCACGAGCCGACCGGCCGGCGGTTCAGGGGCCTACGGCCGAGCGGCGGCCATCCGGTCGAGGAGCGCGCGCTTGACGCCCTCGATCGGCACTCGGTCCTGGGCCATCGAGTCGCGATCGCGGATCGTCGCGGCCCGGTCCTCGAGCGACTCGACGTCGACGGTCACGCACCACGGCGTCCCGATCTCGTCCTGGCGGCGGTAGAGCTTGCCGATCGCCGCGCTGTCGTCGTAGACGGCCATGACGTCGCGCTTCAGGTCGGCGAGGAGGCGGTGGCACAGCTCGACGATCTCGGGCCGCTTCTTGAGCAGCGGCAGGACCGCGACCTTGTACGGCGCCAGGTCGGGGTGGAGGGCGAGCGAGACCCGTGTCTCGCCGCGGACGTCCTCCTCGCGGTAGGCGTCGATGAGGAACGTGAACGCGGCCCGATCCGCGCCCGCCGCGGTCTCGACGATCCACGGGATGAACGACTCGTTGGTCGCCGGGTCGAAGTAATCGAGGTTCTGGCCCGACGCCTCGGCGTGGCGCGAGAGGTCGAAGTCACCGCGGTTGTGGACCCCCTCGAGCTCCTTCCAGCCGAACGGGAAGCGGTACTCGATGTCGACGGCCTTCCTGGCGTAGTGAGCCAGCTCGTCGGGCCGGTGCTCGCGCGTCCGCAGCCGCTCCGGCGCGACGCCGTACTGCTCGTACCACGCGCGTCGCTGCGGCAGCCAGGCCTCGAATGCCTCCGCCGCCGGCTCGCCCGGGCGGACGAAGTACTGCATCTCCATCTGCTCGAACTCGCGCATCCGGAACACGAAGTTGCCGGGGCTGATCTCGTTCCGGAAGCTCTTGCCGATCTGGGCGATCCCGAACGGGACCTTCTTCCGCGAGGCCTGCTGGACGTTCCGGAAGTTGACGTAGCTGCCCTGGGCCGTCTCGGGCCGAAGGTAGATGACGGCCGCGTCGTCCTCGACCGGGCCCATGTGGGTCTTGAACATGAGGTTGAAGCGGCGAGGCGGCGACAGCGGGCCGCCGTCGATCGGGCATTTCAGGCCGAGGCGCTGGATGACCGTCGGGTCGGCGAGGTCGGCAGCGGTCAGCTCCTCGGCGCCCGGCAGCTCGTCGAGGCGGAAGCGGCGATGGTCGGTCTGGCACTCGACGAGCGGATCGCTGAACGAGCCGACGTGGCCGCTCGTCACCCAGACCTGGGGGTGCATGAGGATCCCGGCGTCCAGGCCGACGATGTCGTCGCGCTCCTGGACCATGGCCTTCCACCATGCCCGCTTGACGTTGTTCTTGAGCTCGACCCCAAGCGGGCCGTAGTCCCACACCGCGTTGATGCCGCCATAGATCTCGCTCGACGGGAAGATGAAGCCGCGGCGCTTGGACAGGGAGACGATCGTGTCGAGCTCGGGCACGGCGGACGGCACCTCGGTCATCACGGCCCGGTGATGCTAGCAGCGGCCGCCGTCCCCGGCGGCGACGTCCCCGACGGGCGCAGGTCAGTAGCCAACGACCCGAGTCGGTCGGATCCGGATCGGGACGTCGTAGGTCTCGGCCATGTGCCGCGCGCCGCCGAAGCTGCCGTCGATCGACGCCCCGTACTTCGCGAGGTAGCCCGGGTTGTCGTAGACCTGCGGGTAGTCGGGATCCATCGTCGCTCGGCCCTCGATGACCGCGACGTCGTTGCCATGCTCGTCGGTCCGGAGCGCGAGCGAGACGCGATCGTTGGCCTCGAGATTCCGGTTGCGTCGGGCGCGGCGGTCGCCGTAGACGAGGATCTCGCCGCCGTCGGGCGCGTCGGGCAGCCACAGGAACCAGATCGGCATCGTCTGCGGCTGACCCTCGGGGGTGACCGTCGTCAGCCAGGCGACCCGCTCCCGCGCGAGCCGCTCGAGCGCCATCGCGTGAAGGGGCCTGGCCGGGTCGAAGATCACGAGGCCGCGCCCGCCCGATGGGCGACCGGCCGCTCGGCGCGAACCTCGTCGAGGAAGGCCAGCGAGCGCGGCGACCGGTCCAGCGAGTAGGCCAGGAACTCGCGCATCGCGGTCTCGACCTCGCGCTCGGTCTCGGGTCGCAGGCGCAGCGTCGCGAGCGCCTCGATGTCGAGGCGCTGGTAGGCCTTGAGGAGCTTGAGGGCCTCGAGCGACAGCGCGACCCGCTCGTGGGGCGGGCCCGGGCAACGCTCGCAGAGGACGCCGCCGAGGGGCGGGACCCAGCGATAGCGCTCCTCGGCCCCGAGGAGGCGCCCGCACTCGACGCAGCGGTCGACCTCGGGCCGGACGCCGAGCTCGTCGGCCAGGCGCATCTCGAACCACCGGGCGACCCGCGCCGGAGCCATCCCCGCGTCCAGGATCTCGTAGGCCCGCTTGAGCATGAGGTAGACCGCCTCGGCGGCGTGGCGCTCCTCGAGCGTCCCGTCGGCCAGCTCCGCCAGGTACGAGGCCGTCCCGAACGACAGGAGGTCGTCCCGGAGGCGGAGCCACGGGTGGATGACCTCGACCTGGGTCACGACGTCGAACGTCCGGCCATGGGCGAGGGCGAGCCGCAGCTCGGCGAACGGCTCCAGGCTGCCGCCGATCCGGCTCGTCGGCCGGCGAATGCCCTTGGCGATCGCCTTGAGCTTGCCGCCACCGGGCGTGATGAGTGTCAGGATCCGGTCGGCCTCCGCGTAGTCGAAGCGCGACAGGACGATCGCCTCGGTGGTGTAGCGACGCGGAACCGGCACGAGCCTGACGGTACAGGAACGGCCCCGGCGACGCCGGGGCCGCGTCCGCATGGCGATGGCGAGCGGTCAGACGAGGACCGGCATCTTCAGCTCGACGAGGGCCTTGAAGTTCTCGATCGAGTGGTCGATGTCACGCTCGACCGCCCGCTCGACGAAGAGCCTGTCCGCGATCTGGCCGAGGATCCCCATCGTCGGCTCGTACTCGTACTCGATCTCGCAATCCGTGCTCGTGCCGAGGGGCGTCAGGCGATAGAGCACGCGGAGGCTGCCGCCCTCGACGCTCGTGCCCTTGAACTCGATGACGCGCGGCGGATCGAACTTGACGATCTCGCTCGTGCCCTCGGTCCTTCGGCCAAGGATCTGCATCGTCGAGTGGAGCTTCGTGCCGACGCCCAGCGGCGTCGGGCCAAGGATCTCCGGGGCCACCGGGTAGTTGACGCTCCACTCCGGGTAGCGCTTGAAGTCGCAGCCGAGCTCGAACACACGCTCGACCGGCACGTCGAAGCGCGCGATCCTCTTGATCAGGGTCATGGTCGATGCCTCCCGACGGTGCGGGTCGGGCTCGCCAGTGGCTCGGCGCGGTCCCGGCGGCCGCCATCTCGGGCCGCGCGTCGCTGCCTCCCGCAGATGCCCGCGAGTCTGGACCCCCGGCCAGACCGGCGTAAGTGCCAGCGGTCGGGATCTGCGGCAGGAGCTCGCGAATCGCGCCGAACCGGCTACCTGGACCGCGCATGTTTAGCGTCGGCGTCGGGTACACTCGCCGCGATGGCCCTCTCGACCGAGATCGACGTCGCCGCCCTGATCGCCGACACCGAGGGCGAGATCCAGCGCCTCGTGGCCTCGACCGACCCCGCGACCGCGGGGCTGTACGAGATGTGCCGCTACCACCTCGGCCTCGACGGCTCAGGCGCCGCCGGCAAGCGGATGCGGCCGCTCCTCGGCCTGCTGGCCTACGCCTCGATCGCGGGCGACCATCGCGCCGCGCTGCCGGGGGCCGCGGCGGTCGAGCTGGGCCACAACTTCAGCCTCGTCCACGACGACATCGAGGACCACGACGTCGAGCGCCACCACCGGCCGACGCTCTGGACGGTCCACGGCGTGCCCCAGGCGATCAACACCGGCGACATGCTGTTCAGCCTGTCCCGGATCGCCCTCCATCGCCTGACCGACCTCGGCTTCTCGGACCGCAAGGTCCTGCGGCTGATGCGCCTCTACGACGAGACGTGCGTCGCGCTGTGCGAGGGCCAGTTCATGGACATGCGCGCCGCCGAGGCCGACGCGCCGATGTCCGTCGAGGCGTACTTCGACATGATCGGCCGCAAGACCGCGGCCCTCATCGCCGCCTCGATCGAGGCAGGCGCCCTGCTCGCGACCGACGACGACGAGGTCGTGCGTCGCTACCGCGCCTTCGGCTGGGACCTCGGGATGGCGTTCCAGCTCAACGACGACCTCCTCGGGATCTGGGGCGACGAGCACGCGACGGGCAAGGAGCCGACCGACATCGCCCGCCACAAGAAGACCCTGCCGGTGCTGTACGCCTTCGAGCGGGCAGGCCCGGCGGATCGGCGGCAGCTCGCACGCCTCTGGCAGCGCGAGGAGCTCGACCCGGCCTCGGTCGAAGCGCTTCGCTCGATCCTGGAGCGGGCGGGGGCGGACGGGTACACCCGCTCGCAGGCCCACGCCCACCGCGACCGGGCGCTGGCCGAGCTCGACGCCGCCGGCGTCGTCCGGCCCGAGGCCCGCGCCGCGCTCGAGGACGTGATCCGGCGCGTGATCAGCGCCTAGCCGTCCTCGTCTGCGTCTAGCGGTCCTCGTCTGCGTCTAGCGGTCCTCGTCGGGGTCTAGCGGTCCTCGTCGGGGTCCTCGTCTCGGCGCTCCTGGGGTCGGTGCGTGACCAGGACCTTTCCGACCCGGCGACCGTCGGTCGACTCGACCGTGAGGGTGATCCCCGGCAGCTCGACCCGATCGCCCGGTGACGGCACGCCGCCGACCCGGTGGTAGACCAGGCCACCGATCGTGTCGTACTCCTCCTCGTCCTCGAGCGCGAGGTCGATGTCGAACAGCTCGGCAATGGCGTCGACGTCGGCCCGGCCGTCGATCCGGCCCTCGGTGTCGGACAGCTTGACGACGAGCGGCTCCTCGACGTCGTACTCGTCCTGGATCTCGCCGACGATCTCCTCGAGGAGGTCCTCGATCGTCACGAGGCCAGCCGTGCCGCCGTACTCGTCGAGGACGATCGCCAGGTGGACCTTCCGGCGCTGGAGCTCGTGCAGGAGGTCGTCGATCGTCATCGACTCCGGGACGAGGACCGGCGCCCGGAGGAGCTTCCGCAGCGGCGGCCGCTCGCCGGCGTCGAGCTTGAGGTACGGCAGGAGGTCCTTGGCGTACAGGATCCCGACGATCTCGTCGATCGAGTCCTCGAAGACCGGAATCCGCGAATGGCCCTCGGCGACCACGACGTCGATCGCCTCCTCGAAGGACGCGGTCGCGGGCAGCGCCGCGATCGAGACCCGCGGGACCATGACCTCGTGGACGCGCCGCTCGCCGAGCTCGATGACCGCATTGATCATCTGCTCCTCTTCGGCCTCGAGGACGCCCTGCTCGCCGCCGCGCTCGACGATGAGGCGGAGCTCCTCCGCGGTGATCGAGGCCTCCTGGTTCAGCTGGACGCCGAGGAGCCTGGCGACCCAGCTCGTCACGCCGGTGAGGAGGGCGATGACCGGCCCGAGGATCCGCGCGAGGAAGTCGATCGGGCGAGAGAGGACGAGGGCCCAGCGCTCCGGGCGCGACAGGGCCACGTACTTCGGGATGAGCTCGGCGAAGACGATCGTGAACAGGGCCAGCACGACGGTCACCACGAC
>DATEZX010000041.1:0-6899 GCA_035255225.1 Candidatus Limnocylindrales bacterium | reverse complement strand
CGATCTCGCGCTCGGTGACCGAGGAGACCGGTCCGGCCGACCGCAACGGCATCTGCGCGGAGGCGGCGGTCGCACCGACGTGGACGCGCGACGATCCCGCATCGCCGTTGGCCGTTGGCGACCTGGTCGCCGGCACCTGTCACCGGTACGTCGTCCAACTTCGTCTCCACGGCGGCGAGACCGTGGTCCAGCAGTCGGGATGGTTCCGCGTGCTGCCGCCATGGACCGGGACCACCAACCTCTATCGCCCCGGCGTCTTCTCGTCGCAGCGCAGGAGCTCGTGGTGCGTCGGCGCGTCGATCCAGATGATGCGCAACCTCGTCCTGGGCGAGTCCGACACGAGCTACACCAGACAGGCGACCTACATGCGATCGGCCAGGTCGCTCGACCTGTATGCGGCGGGTGACGGCGCCAGGGGCAGCGATCCCGCCGGTTGGGCGGCTGCCCTCCAGGTCCACGGTGCGGGAACCGGCTACCACGCCGTCGAGCTCTCGAGCTTCCGCCGGGCGGTCCGGGCGGCGGCTCGGGCCCTGCGGAAGACGGGCAAGCCGGTCGGCCTTCTCGTCGGTCACGGCAGCCACGCCTGGGTGATGACCGGCTTCAGGGCCACCGCCGACCCGGCGATGACCGACGACTTCGAGGTCACCTCGGTCTACATCATGGGTCCCCTCTACCCGCGCCCGAAGCACTACGGCTTCGACCCGTACCCCAACAAGCGCCTCGGCATGGACACCCTGCGACTCCGCCTGACGCGCTATCGCGACCGTCTCGGCCCCTCGCAGTGGGACGGGAGCTTCGTGATCATCACGCCCTGAGCGCGGGTGTCGAGGACAGGGTCGGTCGGCTGAGCGCCACGTCCGTGGCTAGTTGAGGAGGTCCCCGTCACGCTTGCCGTGCTTGCGGTCGGCCGGCACGGTCGCCTCCTCGATGGCCGCGTCGAGCGCGTCGCGCGACTCCGTTCGAGCAGCGGCACGGGCGTCGCGACGCTCGCCCGCCTCGGCCACCACGACCTGGTCGCCGGCGCTGAAGAGGAGCGTTCCCGACGAGGGATCTGCATCGCCGACGATGCGTGAGCCGGGCGGGAACCGATCCTCCAGGAGCGCCCGTGCCAGGGGGTTCTCCACCAGGCGCTGCACCGCGCGCCGGAGTGGCCGTGCCCCGAAGGCAGGGTCGTGGCCCTCGGTGGCGACCAGCCGGCGCGCCGCGGGACTCAGCTCCAGGACGAGGTCCTGCTCCGCCAGACGGGCCGCCAGGTCGCTCACGAGGAGGTCGACGATGGCCGCCAGCTCGGCGTCGCCGAGGGCGTGGAAGACGATGACCTCGTCGATGCGGTTGAGGAACTCGGGTCTGAACTGCAGGCGGAGCGCCTCGGTCACGCGGGCCTTCATCTCGGCGTAGGCGGCATCGTCCGGGCGCCCGGCGTAGCCGGCCATGAACTGCGAGCCGATGTTGCTGGTCATGATGATCACGGTGTTCTTGAAGTCGACCGTACGGCCCTGGGAGTCGGTCAGGCGCCCGTCGTCGAGGACCTGGAGCAGGACGTTGAACACGTCCGGGTGGGCCTTCTCGATCTCGTCGAGCAGGACGACCTGATAGGGCCGTCGCCGGACGGCCTCAGTGAGCTGGCCGCCCTCCTCGTAGCCCACGTACCCGGGCGGCGCGCCGACGAGGCGGGACACGGCGAACTTCTCCATGTACTCGCTCATGTCGATCCGGACCATCGCCTGGTCGTCGTCGAACAGGAAGCCGGCGAGCGCGCGGGCGAGCTCCGTCTTGCCGACGCCCGTCGGCCCGAGGAACAGGAACGAGCCGATCGGCCGGCGGGGATCCTTGAGCCCGGCCCGCGCCCGCCGGACGGCGTCCGCCACGGCCTCGATGGCCTCGTCCTGGCCGACGACCCGCTCGTGGAGACGCTCCTCCATGTGGACGAGCTTGGCCATCTCGCCCTCCATGAGGCGGGTGACCGGGATGCCCGTCCACTTCGAGACGATCTCGGCGATGTCGTCGGCGGTGACCTCCTCCTTGAGCAGGGCGTTCGGACCCTGGAGGGCAGCCATCGCCGCGGTCTCCTGGGCGAGCCGGTCACCGAGCTCGCGCTGGGTGCCGTACTTGAGCTGGGCCGCGCGCTCGTAGTTCGCCTCGCGCTCGGCCTGGTCGATCTGGACCTGGAGGTTCTCGAGCTCGGACTTCGTGGCGCGGATGGCCTGGATCGCGGCCTTCTCGGCCTCCCAGCGCTGCTTCATCGCGCCGGCTTCCTCGGCGATCTCGGCGAGCTCATGCTCGAGGGCCCCGAGGCGCGACTTGGATGCGTCGTCGGTCTCCTTGCGGAGCGCCTCCCGCTCGATCTCGAGCTGGATGCGCCGCCGCTCCAGCTCGTCGAGCTCGATGGGCATCGAGTCGATCTCCATCCGGAGCCGCGAGGCGGCCTCGTCGACGAGGTCGATCGCCTTGTCGGGCAGGAAGCGCTCGGTGATGTAGCGGTCGGACAGCGTGGCGGCCGCGACGAGCGCCGAGTCCGTGATCCGGACCCCGTGATGGACCTCGTACCGCTCGCGGAGGCCGCGCAGGATCGAGATCGTCTCCTCGACCGAGGGCTGGTCGACGAGGACCGGCTGGAAGCGGCGCTCGAGGGCGGCGTCCTTCTCGACATGCTTGCGGTACTCGTCGAGGGTCGTCGCCCCGATCGTGTGCAGCTCGCCCCGGGCAAGCATCGGCTTGAGGAGGTTCGAGGCGTCCATGGCGCCCTCGGCGGCTCCCGCTCCGACGACCGTGTGCAGCTCGTCGATGAACAGGACGACCCGGCCATCGGAGTCCTTGATCTCCTTGAGGACGGCCTTCAGGCGCTCCTCGAACTCGCCCCGGAACTTCGCGCCGGCGATGAGGGCGCCGAGGTCGAGGGCCACGACGCGCTTGTCCTTCAGGCCCTCGGGCACGTCGCCGCGGACGATCCGCTGGGCCAGGCCCTCGGCAATGGCGGTCTTGCCGACACCGGGCTCGCCGATGAGGACCGGGTTGTTCTTGGTGCGCCGCGACAGGACTTGCATGACCCGCCGGATCTCGTCATCCCGGCCGATGACCGGGTCGAGCTTCCCGGCTCGCGCCTCGGCGGTGAGGTCGCGGCCGTACTTCTCGAGGGCCTGGTAGGTGCCCTCCGGGTTGGGGGACGTGACCCGCTGGCCGCCGCGGACCGACGCCAGGGCCCCGAGGATCTGCTCCTTGCCGGCCCCGTGACGCTCGAGCAGCTTCTGGCCCTCGCCCCCGACGTCGGCCACGCCGATGAGGAGGTGCTCGGTCGACGTGTACTCGTCGCCGAGGCGCCGAGCCTCCTCCTGGGCCCGCTCGATGACCCGCTTGGCGCGCGGGTCGAGGGTCAGCGAACCGCCTTCGATGTGGGCCCGCTTGGCGAGGATCGCGGCAAGCTCGCCGCGGAAGGCCGGCACGTCGACGCCCAGCCGACGGAGCGTCTCGGCGGGCACGCCGTCGTCGGGTTCGACGAGCGCCGAGAGGATGTGCTCGGCGTCGAGGATGGGGCTGTGGAGTCGCTCGGCGAGCCCCTGCGCGGCGACGATGGCCTCCTGGGCCTTCTGGGTGAATCGATCGAGCTGCATGTCCGGTCCTAGGCCCGCGGGCTGGGCTGCCTGGCGAGATCGAGGAACCGCCGCGCCGCGGCCCGCGCCTCGTCGTCGAGGCCCGTCGGCAGGACGATGCGGGCGACGACGTACAGGTCGCCGGTGCCGTCGCCCTTGAGGCGCGGCATGCCCTGGGCGGCGAGCCGGAAGCGCCGGCCGGCCTGGGTCCCGGCGGGGACCTTGAGCAGGACCTGGCCCTTGAGCGTCCCGACCCGGACCTCGCCCCCGAGGAGCGCCTCGTCGAGCGTGATCGGGAGCTCACGCTCGAGATCGGCGCCGTGGCGCTTGAACGTCGGGTGGGCCCGAACGTCGGTCACGACAACGAGGTCACGCCCGTCGGGACCCTTCCCGGTGAGGCGAACGCGGCTCCCGGTGTCGACGCCACGCGGGATCGTCACCTCCAGGCGCCGGCCCTCGATCTCGACGATCCGCGACGTGCCGTGGAATGCCTCCTCGAGGGTCAGCTCGGCGGTCGCCTCGACCGGCGCGAGGCGTGGCGTCCCCGCCGCCCGGGCACCGCCGGCGCCGTGACCACCCGCGCCCGACGACCCGCCGGCCTGGCCGCCTGCCCGGCCGTGGAGGCCCATCCCGGCGAGGATGTCGTCGAGCGAGCCGGTCCCGCCGAACGCCGCGCCGCCACGAGCTGACGAGCCGGCCCTGTACGGCGACCCTCTGAACGCCTCCGGCTCCCCGGCTGAGGCGCCCTCGTCGCCGAACATCATCCGGAAGAAGTCCGAGAAGGACCCGGGGTCGCCGGTCGTCCGGAACTCGTAGCGGATGCCGCCCGGCCCGGTCCCCGAGCCGGCGGTCCCGCCACCGGAGCCGAAGCCGTAGGCCGCGAACGGCCCGCCCGGCCCGAACGGGTCGGCCGGCCGCGACGCCGCGCCATGCCCGCCGCCGGCGGCGCCGGCGCGGGCGTAGGCCTCCCAGTCGCGGCCGAAGCGGTCGTACTTGTCGCGCTTCGACGGGTCGGACAGGACGGCGTTGGCCTCGTTGAGGTCCTTGAACCGGCGCTCGGCGGCCTTGTCACCCGGCTTGCGGTCGGGATGCCACTCGCGGGCCAGCTTCCGGTAGGCCTTCTTGATCTCGGCCTGGGACGCGGTCTTCGGGACGCCGAGCGTCCGGTAGTAGTCCTGGAACTCGACGCCTGCCGTCGCCATCGACGCCTCGCTAGACGACGACCGCCGGCTGCTCGGGCGGGTACGTCGGCTTCGGGATCGGCCGGGTCTCCTCGTCGGGTGAGCCCTTCGGACCCTGGCCCTTTGACGCCGCCAGCGGCTTCGGCCGGCGGCGCAGGGCGTGGTCGAGGACCTGGTCCATCGAGTCCACCAGGACGATCTTGAGCTGCTTCCGGATCTCGTCGGGGATGTCCCGCAGGTCCTTCTCGTTCTTGCGCGGGATGATGACCATCTTCGCGCCCGAGAGGTGGGCCGCCAGGATCTTGCTCTTGAGGCCGCCGATCGGCAGGACCCGGCCGCGGAGGGTGATCTCGCCGGTCATGGCGAGGTCGCGCCGGACGGGGATCCCGGTGAACGCCGAGACCATCGCCGTGGCCATCGTGATGCCGGCCGACGGCCCGTCCTTGGGGATCGCCCCCGCCGGGACGTGGATGTGGAGGGTCTGCCTCTCGAACGTCTCGCGCGCGATGCCGAGGTCCGAGGCGTTGGTCCGGATCCACGACAGGCCGGCGCGAGCGGACTCGCGCATGACCTCGCCGAGCTGGCCGGTGAGGATGAAGTCCTCCTTGCCGTCCATCCGGGTGACCTCGATGGCGACGACGTCGCCGCCGACCTCGGTCACGACGAGGCCCGTCGCCGAGCCGATCTGGTCCTCGGCCTCCAGCTCGCCGTACTCGAACCGCGGCGGGCCGAGGAACTCGACGAGCTTCCTGACGTCGATGACCGTCTTGCGCTTGCGGCCCTCGGCGACGCTCCGGGCGACCTTGCGCATGACGTTGGCGATCTCGCGCTCCAGGTTCCGGACGCCGGCCTCCTTGGTATAGGCCTGGACGAGCTCGGTCATGGCCTCGTCGGTGAACTCGATGTTCGAGGCCTTGAGGCCGTGGTTGGTCATCTGCTTCGGGATCAGGAACCGCTTCCCGATCTCGATCTTCTCCTGCTGGGTGTAGCCCGGCAGCTGGATGATCTCCATCCGGTCGCGCAGGGCGGCCGGGATCGGGTCGATGAGGTTGCCCGTGGCGATGAACAGGACCTTGCTGAGGTCGAACGGGACCTCGAGGTAGTTGTCCTGGAAGGTGTTGTTCTGCTCCGGGTCGAGGACCTCGAGGAGGGCCGACGAGGGGTCGCCCCGGAAGTCCATTCCAACCTTGTCGATCTCGTCGAGCATGAACACCGGGTTGTTCGTGCCGGCGGTCTTGATGTTCTGGATGATCCGGCCGGGCAGGGCGCCGATGTAGGTCCGGCGGTGGCCCCGGATCTCGGCCTCGTCGTGGATCCCGCCGAGGCTCATCCGCACGAACTTGCGGCCCATCGCCCGGGCGACGCTCTTGCCGAGCGACGTCTTGCCGACGCCGGGTGGCCCGACGAGGGCCAGGATCGGGCTGCGGATCGTCTCGGCCAGGGCCCGGACGGCGAGGTACTCGAGGATCCGCTCCTTGATCTTGTCGAGGCCGTAGTGGTCCTCCTCGAGGATCTTGGCGGCCTCCTTGATGTCGTAGCGATCGTCGGTCGTGACGTTCCAGGGCAGGCTGATGAGCCAGTCCACGTAGGTCCGGATGACGCCGACCTCGGGTGAGGCGGAGGGGATCCGGCTCATCCGGTCGACCTCCTTGAGGGCCCGGGTCTTGACCTCCTCGGGCATGCCCGCCTGCTCGACCTTCTCGCGCAGCTCGTTGACCTCGGCCTGCTGCGGGTCCTCCTCACCCAGCTCGCGCTGGATGGCCTTCATCTGCTCGCGGAGGATGTACTCCCGCTGGGTCTTGTCCATCTCGGACTTGACTTCGCTCTGGATCTTCCCCTTGAGCTCGTGGATCTCGATCTGCCGGGCGAGGAAGTTCGAGACCAGTTTGAGGCGCTCGACGATGTCGACCGTCTCGAGGAGCTCCTGGCGCTGCTCGGTCGTCATGTCCGGGCTATAGGCCGTCATGTCGGCCAGCAGCCCGGGCTCGGTGATGTTGCGAGCCGCGACGGCGGCCTCGGGCGGCACGGGCGCGCCGGCCTGGACGTACTGCTCCATCTGCTGCTGGACGCTCTTCATGAGCGCCTCGACCTCGACGTCCGATGGTCGCGGGACGGCCAGCTCGCGGATGCG
>DATEZX010000040.1:0-2706 GCA_035255225.1 Candidatus Limnocylindrales bacterium | reverse complement strand
GTCACGTCGGAGCCGTAGCCGCCGAGCGTGCCCCCGATGTCGAGGACGACCGGCTCGCCGGCGGCGATCCGCCGCTCGCCGGGCTCGTGGTGCGGGGACGCCGAGTTGGGACCCGAGCCGACGATCGCGAAGCTCGCCTCGTCATGACCCTCGGCCACGAGGCGGTCCCGGATCTCGCGGCTCACCTCGGCCTCGGTTCGGCCGACGAGGCGGCCCGCGGCCACCGCCGCCAGGGCACGATCGGCCGCCTGGGCGGCGAGGCGCAGGAGCACGACCTCGTCGGCGTCCTTGGCCATGCGGAGGTCCCGCAGGACCTCGGTCGCGAGGCCGAATCGGCGTTCCGGCAACGCCCGCTGGAGAGCGAGGACGTGCATCGCCCACAGCCCGGCGCTCACGAGCACGCGACCGCGGCGCGCGCGTGCGCCGCGGGCTGCGTCCGAGCGTTCGAGGATCGATGCCGCGATGGCGTGGGCATCGTCGGTTTCGTCCCACGCGACGACCTCGACGAGCCCGGCGGCCGCGGCGGACGAGGCGGCGGCGCGCATCGCCTCGAGCCGCGGCGCGACGAGCGTCGGCCGCCCCGCGGCGGGCAGGACGAGCATCGTCAGTCGCTCGAGCGGCATCGCCGCGTAGCCGGTGAGGTAGCGGAGGTCCGCGCCCACCCCGAGCAGCAGGCCGGCGATGCCGCGCCCCGCCGCCAGGGCCTGCGCGGCCGCCAGGCGATCCTCGTACCGGGAGGGTGGGATCTGCGGACGGGATGTCGCGGCCGTCACCCGGCGAGCCAGTCGCGGACGACGGCCGGGCCGTCCTCGAACAGCTTGCGGTACGCGACGACGCGCCCGGCACCGGCCGCAAGGGCCGCCTTCCGGAGCTCGAGATCGTCGTGCTGGCCGACGGCGAGAACCCTGGCCCGGGCGGCTGCCTCCGCGACGACCCGCCGGCCGTCGTACGCGCGGGCCGTCAGGTCGACGATGACGTGGTCGACGCCGTCGAGCGCCGCGAACAGATCCTCGAGCCGCCGCACCCGGACCGGCACGGCGCCCGCGGCGGTGACGGCATCGGCCAAGCGCGACGCCCAGATGAGGTCGTCGGCGACGACGACGACGCGAATCGGCTCGGGGTCAGGCAAGCCGGGCGGCGAGATGTCGGAAGACGTCCTTCGCGGAGATGACCGCGATCGGCACGCCGTCGTCGACGATCGGCAGGTGGCGGAACTCGCCGACGGCCATCTTGTGGATCGCCACGGCCACGGGAACGTCGTGCTGGAGGACCACGGGATCGGGCGTCATCAGGTCGCGCAGCGGCCGGGGATCGTCGACGGTCGTGCCGACCTTGAGCACCGCGTCCCGGTCGGTGAAGATGCCGATCAGGATCCCACCCTCGACGACGAGCAGGCAGTCGACGCCGTCGCGACGCATCCGCTCGATGGCCTCGCCCGCCGACGTCTCGGCGTCGGCCGTCGCCGGCCGCGGCGCGCCGAGCTTGTCGACCCGCATCCCGAGCAGCCGACCGTGGAACGACGACGTCGCCTCAGGGGTGTCAGAGTGCGACAGGTCGGCGCCGCAGTTCTCGCAGACGTCCTCGCCGAGGAAGTTCTGCCACTGGCAGACCGGGCAGATCATCGAACCCTCCGGCAACGCGCGCCTGCGCCTACTCGACCGTCCAGGTCTCGCCGGCGTGAAGAAGCCTGGCCAGGTCGCCGACGCCCCGGGTCGCGGTCGCCTGGACGAGCTGGTCGTTGAGCATCTGGTCGTGGGTCGGGCGGGAGATGTTCCGGAAGACGCCGACGGGCACCGGGAACTCGGGCCAGTAGATGTGGGCCAGCATGAAGGCGATCAGCGGGTCCGTCTCGTCGTGGACGAGGACGTCGGATTCCGTGACGCCGCCCTCGCCGATCGTCACGACTTCCGGCTGGTGGCCGTTGAGGCGGATGCCCTTGTTCCGGTCCTTGCCGAAGATCATCGGCTTGCCGTGCTCGAGGACCAGCATCCGGTCGTCGCGGACCTCGCGGTCGGTGAACTCGCGGTGGGCGCCGTCGTTGAAGATGTTGCAGTTCTGGAGGACCTCGACGAAGGCCGCGCCGCGGTGGTGGCCGGCACGTTCCAGGGTCGCCTGCATGTGCTCGGTGTGGGTGTCGACCGAGCGGGCGATGAACGTCGCCTCGGCGGCAAGCGCCACGGCCAGCGGGCTGACCGGGTAGTCGATCGTCCCGTAGGGCGAGGACTTGGTGACCTTGCCAAGCTCCGACGTCGGGCTCGCCTGGCCCTTGGTGAGGCCATAGATCCGGTTGTTGAACATGACGATCCGGACGTCGACGTTCCGCCGCAGCGTGTGCAGGAGGTGGTTGCCGCCGATCGACAGCGCGTCGCCGTCGCCGGTGATGACCCAGACCATGAGGTCCGGGCGGGCAGCCTTGAGGCCCGTCGCGAGCGTCGGCGCGCGGCCGTGGATCGAGTGGAACCCGTACGTGTTCATGTAGTACGGCAGGCGGCCCGAGCAGCCGATGCCGCTGATGAACACGATGTTCTCCTTGGGGTAGCCGAAGTCGGGCATCACCTTCTGGGTCTGGGCAAGGATCGAGTAGTCCCCGCAGCCCGGGCACCAGCGGACCTCCTGGTCGGACACGAAGTCCTTCCGGGTGAGGGCGATGACGGCGGCGTTCTCGGCGCTGAGGGCAGGCTCGGTCGCGACCGCCTTGCCGTTGGT
>DATEZX010000039.1:0-9301 GCA_035255225.1 Candidatus Limnocylindrales bacterium | reverse complement strand
TTCGGCGCGGTTCCGTCGGTGAGCTGCATGACAGCCACGCCCTGGGCCGTGTTGTCGACGATGTAGAGGCGGCCCCGGCCGTCGATCGCGAGACCACGCGGCATGCCGAGCTCGCCTTCAGCCGTACCCCGGCCGACCTGCGTCAGGGCCGTTCCGTCAGGCCGATAGACGAGGACCCGGCCGTTGTCGCTGTCGGCCACATAGACGTTGCCCTTGCCGTCGATGGCCACGCCGTTCGCGAACGACAGCGAATCGCCCTCGCCGAACGTCCGGACCAGGTTGAACGACCGATCGAACTCCTCGACGCGCGGTGTCGTGCCGGCGAGGTCGGCGACATAGAGGTTGCCTGCCGCGTCGAATGCCAGGCCCATCGGCTGCCAGCCGGCGATCGGAACCGCCAGCTGGATCGTCCGCATGTAGCTACCGTCGCGGTCGTACTCATAGACCGAGCCGGTCGGCCGATCCGAGACGAAGAGATCCGAGGTGATCGGATCGAGGGCCAGCCAGACGGGGACGTGCTCGTCACCGGTCGCTACGGCCGGCGGCTGAGCAGTACCGACCCGATTGCCGGAGGCGTTGAAGATGACGACGCTCATGTCGCCGCCGTTCTGGGCGACGTAGATGCGACTTCCGTCCGGGGACGACGCGACACCCATCGGAGCGGTCGCGCCGTACATGCTGGTCGTGTAGCCGGGCAGGTCGACCATGGTCGGGACCGGCAGCTGGATCGGCTGACGGAACAGGAAGTACCAGATCCCGATCCCGATCAGGAGGATCAGCAGCGCCAGCAGAAGGAAGAGCAGGAGGAGGCGTCGGCGGCGGTCCTTGTCCCGCTCGGGTGCCTCTTCGACCGGCGGCGGCGCTCCGACGTCGTCCGGACGGGGTTGGGCCTCCGGGGCCGGGACGGGGATTCCGTCCGGGGTCGTTGCGATGCCAGACATGGCGGCCTACTTCCCTGCGGGGGACGCCGACGGCGCCAAGCTGGGCTCGGTCGTCGGAAGCGGTCCGATGCGGCTCATGGCGAACCGAGCCGCGTTGTTCTGTGGATCGATGGCCAGGGCCTTCGTGTACCAGTCGATCGCCTTTGCGTTGTCGCCCTTGGTCTCGTACAGGAGTCCGAGGCCGACCGCAGCATCGACGGCGGTGTCACCGGTGGTCAGGGTCTCGAGCGCGGATTCGGCAGCGTCGGTCCGGCCATCGTTGAGGTCGGCCATCGCCGTCGCCCACTTCGCGAAGTCGGCCTTGTTCTGCTTGGTGTAGGCATCGGCCATCGCTCGATACGGCTCGGTCCAGCGGACGGGGACGAAGACGACGGCGGCGCGCAGCTCGGTGATGGCCTTGTCGTAGTCACCGGTCGCGGCGTAGGCGGTTCCAAGCAGATAGATGGCATCGGCGTCGGATCGCTTGATGACGAGCGCCTGCTGGAGCAGCGTGATCGCGTCCTGCGGACGGTTCTGCTGCATCGCGATCGAAGCCAGGCCGTAGTAGGCCGCCTCGAGGGCCGGGTCGACGATCGCCATCTCGCCGGTCTTGGCGATGTCGACGACCTTCTGGAAGTCCTTGGCGGCATCGTCGAGTCGCTTGAGCCCGACGAGGGCCTGGGCGCGGCCCATGTAGGCGGGCTCGAGCTTCTGCCCGGTCGCGATGATGAGGTCGTACTGGGTGACCGCGTCGCTGAAACGGCTCTTGGCGAGGTAGGTGTCGGCGAGCTCGCCGCGGACCGACAGGTCGTTGGGGTTGGCGCGCACTGACGCTTCGAGGCTCGCGATCTGCTGGTCGACGATCGGGGCGCTCGCCGGCCGCCAGCGGTCGATGACGTAGAACGCCGTGAAGGCGACGGCGGCGAGGACGAGGACGATCGCCAGCCGTCGGATCAGCCGGTTGAGCTCGGCATCCGAGAGGTTCTGCTTCAGGTCGAAGGCTTTCATTGGACGCTCATTGGTGGTCGTGTCTGGTCGAGTGGCGCCCGACCTTCCCCGCGGAGAGAAGGGAGGGCCACGGCTGGGCCGGGCTCCACACCTGAGATCGTGGCCGCCGGGGAGTCCCGTTCCCATCCGCCGGGCGGTAGAAATCCGGTACACCCGCACCGGTGCCGTGGTGCGCGGGTCCTCTATCGCCCGCCTCTATCCGATCGCGCGTGGGGCACGCGCGCGAGCGCGCCCACGAGCCCGCTAGGAGCGGCTTGTGACCTCGAGCGGCGTCTCGATCGGGACCGCCGTGCGGGGCCGCGCCGCCTTCTGGCCGCGGGCCGCACGTCCGGCGAATCCGCGCCGGATCGTCCGCAGGATCTCCTCGGGTTGCGGCGACAGCTCCTCGCGGCGATAGGAGAAGGAGGGCCCGGCGTCGAGGCCGACGTCGATCAGGAGCGCCGACGGCGCGACTCGCAGGAGGTCGACCGCCATGAGGGCCACGCTCCGTTCCACGATGACGACGTCGGGATTGCCGCCGAGGGCGACGTCGAGGTCGGGCTGGTCGTCGACGCGAACGAGCTCGACAGTCAGGTCACGGTGGCCGCCGAGCAGGTGGGCCAGCCCCTCGCCGAGGAGCGGATGCGAGTACAGGATGACGACTCGCCGTGCTTGGGCTGGCACCGAGGCCTCCGCCGCGAAGTAGTGACGGCTCCGAGTCTGGTCATCGGCGATGCGCGAATCCATCCGCTGGAGGGCACAGATCGGATGGAGAGGGGTCGATTGGCGAGGGTATCGGTCGGCCCACCGGCGGGAGTCCCCGAGCGGGCGTCGTGGCCGCCCGAACCTGACTCCGGCGCCTCGATGGTCCGTGCGAGGGTGCGCGCCAGCGACGCATGGGACGCTCGGTTCCGAGTCCCGCTAGGTCTCGCTGCCGACCCGCAGGCCGAGGCCGTGGCGGACGACGTAGGCCGCGGCCTGGATCCGGTTCTCCAGCTGGAGCTTCTCGAGGGCGTTGTGGACGTGGTTCTTGACGGTGCCCTCGGTGATCGAGAGGTGGCCCCCGATCTCCTTGTTGGATAGCCCGTCGGCGACGAGCTGCATGATCTGGATCTCGCGATGGGTCAGCGACGGGCCGCTCGGCTCGGGCGAGACGACGCGGCCGCTGCTCGGGCGCTCGCGGAACTCCTGCATGAGGCGGCCGGCGATGGCCGGCGAAAGCGCCGTCTCGTCGCGCATGACCGCCCGGACCAGGTCGTACAGCTGCTCCGGCCGGAGGTCCTTGAGCAGGTAGCCGTGGGCCCCGAAGCGGATCGCATCGAAGAGGTGGTCGTCGGCCTCGGAGACGGTCAGGATCACGACCTTGATCGCCGGCAGCTCCTCGCGGATCCTGCGGGTCGCCTCGACGCCGTTCATGACCGGCATCTCGACGTCCATGAGGACCAGGTCGGGGCCGAGGGCGCGCGCCATCTCGACCGCCTCGAGACCGTTCTGGGCCTCGCCGACGACCGACAGGCGGGGCTGCTCGGCGATGAGGGTCGCGAGCGCCCGACGGAAGAGCGGCTGGTCGTCGACGAGCAGGATCCGGATGTCGGTCTCGGGACGCATGGCGGTCACCTCTGGGTGCTCGATCTCACTGGCCGGCCGCGATGGCGGTCCGGATACGGGGGTTCTGGGGGACGATCGCGATGACCCTGGTCCCGCGACCCGGGCTCGAGTCGATCGTCAGGCTGCCGCCGGCGAGCTCCATCCGCTCGCGCATCGTCGCCAACCCGTAGCCGCCGTCCCGGTGGGCCCGCACGTCGGCCGGGTCGAAGCCGCGGCCGTCGTCCTCGACGACGATCATCAATCCGTCGCCGCCCGGCGCGTCGGCGACCCGGACGTGGGCGCGGGTCGCGCGGGCATGCTTCCGGACGTTCGTGAGGGCCTCCTGGATGACGCGGATCACCTGGATCTCGCTGCTCGACGACAGGCCCGGCTCGTCGCCGACCGTGGCCTCGAGGTCGACGGGCACGCCGGACTGCTGGGAGAACTTCTCGACGTAGGCCGCGAGGGCGGTGAGCAGCCCCCGCCCGCGACTCGCCTCGCGGAGGCCGAGGATCGCCTCGCGGACATCGCGGTAGGCCTCCTCGCAGACGTCGGCCAGCTCGTCGAGCTCGGTTGCGACGCGTGGCCGATCGATGAGCTCCGGCCGGCTCAGGAGCATCCGCAGTCGAAGGTGCGTGCTGCCGAGGACCTGGGCCAGGCTGTCGTGCAGCTCCCGGGCGATCCGGTCGCGCTCGGCGAGGATCGCGCCCTGCCGCTCGTTGGCACGGAGGCGGGCCGCGGCGATCGCGATGGCCGTGATGCCGGCGAGGGTCACGAGGTAGCGGCGGTCGCGCTCGGTGAACGGCGGCCCGCCATGGCGCGCGAGGGACAGCTCGCCGAGGAGCTCGCCGGGGACCCAGACCGGGACGCGCAGGCCGGCCTCGAAGCCCTCAGCGCCGCACCGGTGGCCGCCGGCGGCACGCGGGCTGCCCTGCCGGTCGCCAGCCGCGGCCGCCTCGTTGGGCAGCTCGCAGGCGATGCCTTCGGTGAGCCTCCGGCTCAGGGCCTCGTCGTCTTCGAATGCCGCCAGGACGCTGGTGGTCAGGCAGACGCGACCCTCGTCGGCGGCGAGCCGCTCCCGGGCCCCGGCCACGATCCCGGCGAGGATGTCCGGCAGCGGCACCTGGTTCGAGATCTGGAGGAGGCACTGGTACAGGACGTGGCCCTCGTCGCGCCGCCGACCGAGGTCGGCGACGAGGCGCCCGATCTCGAGGGCCGCCGCGAGCTGATGGCCGACGGTGTGGAGGGCCTCCGCCGAGGGCAGGTCGCGGACGCGCGACGCGGGAACTCGCAGGTGGAGCCGGCCGATCGGCGAGGCTCCGGTGGCGAGCGCGATGTCGATCGGGTGGTCGGGCGCGGCGAGGGCATCGGCGGTGGCGTCGACGCTGGTCCGGACGATCTCGCGCGGCGGTCCGGCGTCGGGGTCGAGGGGTTGGATCGTGACCTGGGCCTCGACCGCCCCGGTGGCCCGGACGATGACGTCGAGGGCCGCGTCGACGACGGCGTCCACCTCGACCTCGCCCTGGATCGCCGTCGAGACCCCGCTGACGATCGCAAGATCGCGGTTCCGGGCGACGATGTGGCGCTGGGCCCGCTCGATGTGGAAGAACAGGACGAGCCCGAACGCGAGCGCGGCGGCCACGCCCAGCAGCCCGGCGACGAGGTTCGATTCCGGCGTCGGGAACGCGGCGTCGATGACGAGGCCGCGGAAGGCTTCGAACGCGACCAGGAACACGACCGGCGCCCCGACCCCGATGGCCTTCAGGCGCCGGAGGTCGCGCGCACCTCCGAGATCGTCCAACGTCCCTTCCCTCTGGCGTTCTACGCCAACCCGGATTCGTCGGGTCGATGGCGTCAGTCTTGCGTTCGAGCGAGCCCATGGGCGAGGGACGCTGGGCATCGCGACGGGGGCCATTGGGCCCGGTGCGCGCGGGCCACGTGGGACGGCGCGTGATAGCGTCCCGCAGCCATGGAGGACGCGACACCCGCGACCGCGGCAGCCGCCGGCCTCGGCCTGCGCCACCGGGTGGTTCGGACGGCGGTGCCCGAGTCCGCCGAGGAGAGTGCCGCGCTCCAGGGCATCCCGCTGGGCGCCCTGCTTCGGACGATCGTCGTGCGCCGCGGGGGAGACGACTACCTGTTCGTCCTCGTGCCCGCCGGCCGGCGATTCGACTGGCCGAAGCTCCGGGCCCACCTCGGCATCAACCGGATCACCCTGCCCGACGCCGATGAGGCGCGAGCGGTGACCGGATACGTTCGCTACACCATCACGCCGTTCGGCTCGACGCACGCCTGGCCGGTCATCCTCGACGCGGCGGCGATGGCCGAGCCGGTCGTGTCGGTGGGCGGCGGGATCCGGGGCCTCAACCTCCACCTCGCGCCGGCCGACCTGGTGACCGCGCTGAGCGCCACGGTCGCGGACCTCAGCGAGGCCGCCGGCTGAGGGTCGGTCAGAGCGCCTTGACCGCCGCCGTCAGGGCCGCCAGGCCGTCCTTCGCGTCGGCGAAGAGCATTCCCGTCTTGGGGTTCGTGTAGAGCTCGTTGTCGATGCCGGCGTAGCCGCGGCCCATCGAGCGCTTGATGACGATGATCGACTTGGCGTGGTCGACGTCGAGGATCGGCATGCCCGAGACGGGCGAGCCGGGGCGCCGGGCCGCCGGGTTGGTGACGTCGTTCGCCCCGATGACGAGGGCCACGTCGGCCCGTTCGAACTCGGGGTTGATCTCCTCCATCTCCTTGAGCTGGGGATAGGGGACGTTGGCCTCGGCGAGCAGGACGTTCATGTGGCCGGGCATCCGGCCGGCGACCGGGTGGATCGCGTACTTGACGTCGACGCCGCGCGACTCGAGGAGCTCGGCGAGCTCGCGGACGCCGTGCTGGGCCTGGGCCACCGCGAGGCCGTAGCCGGGCACGACGATGACGCTGCTCGCGTAGGCCAGCTGGATCGCCGCGTCATCGGCGCTGATCTCGCGGACCGAGCCGCCTGCGCCGGTGACCGCGGCCTGGGTGCCCTCGCCACCGCCGAAGCCGCCGACCATGATGTTGAGGACCGAGCGGTTCATGGCGTCGGCCATCAGCTTCGTGAGGATCGCGCCCGAGGCGCCGACGAGGGCGCCGGCGATGATCAGGACGACGTTGTCGAGCACGAAGCCGGCCATCGCGACGGCCGTGCCGGTGAAGCTGTTGAGGAGGCTGATGACGACCGGCATGTCCGCGCCGCCGATCGGCAGGGTCATCGTCACGCCGAAGATGAGGGCCGCCGCGAGGATCACGACCATGACGGCGAGGCTGAGGTTGCCGAGCCACAGGTAGATCGCGCCGGCCAGGACGATCAGCGCGAGCGCTCCCGTGACGACCTGGCCGCCCGGGATCATGACCGGCTTCGACGGCGTGATCCGGAGGCCCATCAGCTTGCCCGACGCGATGAGCGAGCCGGTGAACGTGATCGAGCCGATGACGATGTCGAGGACGGTCGCAACGTTGACCTGCAGGGTCGGCAGCGTGCTGGCGTCATTGAGGCCCAGGTAGTCGTTGATCGCGATGAGGGCCGCCGCGCCGCCGCCGACCGCGTTGAACAGCGACACCAGCTGCGGCATCGCGGTCATCTTCACGGTCCGGGCCGTGTACAACCCGAGCCCGCCGCCGAGGGCGATCCCGGCCGCGACGATCACCCAGCCGACGGCGTTGAAGCCACCCTCACGGGGCTCGAGGACCAGGAAGACGATCGTTGCGCCGATGGCGAGGGCCATGCCGGCCGCCGAGAGCAGGTTGCCATTGCGGGCCGTGGCCGGCGAGTTCATCCGGATGAGGCCGAGGACGAACGCCACGGCGCCCGCGAGCCAGGCGACCCGGACGAGGGCCTCGAGGGCCGTGAGATCGGGCATCGCTCAAGCCTCGGGCTTCGAGCGGGCTGCGCCCGCCGCCGGTGACGCGGGCTTGCGCTTGAACATCTGGAGCATCCGATCGGTGACGACGTAGCCGCCGACCACGTTCATCGTCGCGAAGGCGACGGCGACGAACGACAGGACCTGCGCCGCGGGATCGGTCGCCTCGATGGCGATGAACATCGATCCGACGAGGACGATCCCGTGGATCGAGTTCGCGCCGGACATCAGGGGCGTGTGAAGGGTCGCGGGGACCTTCGAGATCACCGCGAAGCCGACCAGGATCGCCAGGACGAAGACGGTCAGGGCGGCCAGCAGGTCGGCGCTCATCGCTTGGCCTCGGCGGCCGGCGCCGGCTCGAGCAGCTTCCGGACGGCTTCCGACCGGATCTCGCCGCCGTGGGTGATCGTGACCGGACCGGCGATCTCGTCGGCCGGATCGAGGTCGAGGGCTCCGTCCCTGACGAGCTGGAGGAGCAAGGCCGAGAGGTTTCGGGCGTAGAACTGCGAGGCCCCGACGGGCATCGTGGCCGGCAGGTTCTCGGGGGCGAGGATCGTCACGAGGTGGTCGGTCACGACGGTCTCCCCGGCCTTCGACAGCTCGCAGTTGCCGCCGAGGGCCGAGGCGGCCATGTCGACGATGACCGACCCGGGCCGCATCTTGCCGACCGCGTCGGCGGTGACGAGGACCGGCGGCTTGCGGCCAGGCACCTGCGCGGTCGTGATGACGACGTCCATCGCGCCGATGACGTCATTGAGCTCGGCCTGCTGGGCGGCCCGCTCCTCGGCCGTGAGCTCGCGGGCATAGCCGCCGGCCCCGGTGGCGTCGATCTGGGTCTTGAGGCTCACGAACTGCGCTCCGAGCGACTCGGCCTGCTCCTTGGTCTCGGGCCGGACGTCGTAGGCCTTGACGACCGCCCCGAGGCGGCGCGCCGTGCCGATCGCCTGGAGGCCCGCCACGCCGATGCCGAGGATCAGGACGTTGGCCGGCTTGGCGGTCCCGGCGGCGGTCGTCAGCAGTGGGAAGTACCGCCCGAATGCCTCGGCGCCGATGAGGACGGCCTTGTAGCCACCGACGTTGGCCTGGCTCGAGAGGGCGTCCATCGTCTGGGCCCGTGACAGGGTCCGCGGGATCGCGTCCAGCGAGATCGCCGTCACGCCGGCGCTCGCCAGCGTCTGCATCAGCCGTGGATCAAGCAACGGCTGGAGGAGTCCGACGACGGCCTGGCCGGATCGGAGGCGCAGCGCCTCCTCGGGACTCGGCTTCAGCACCCGGACCACGACGTCGGCCTGGCGGTACAGCTCGTCGGTCGCGACGACGGTCGCGCCGGCGTCGGTGAACGCGCTGTCCGGGATGAGGGCGCCGATCCCGGCGCCCTGCTCGACGAGGACCTCGAGGCCGGCAGCCTGCAGCTTGCCGAGTGCCTCCGGCACCAGGGCCACCCGCCGCTCCCCGGGCGCGGTCTCCCTGGCGACTCCGATCTTCATGTGGGCATCACCTGATCCGGGCTGGTTGAAGGGGGGCGCCGCTCGCGGGGCATCGAGCGCCGGGGGAGAAGTCTAGCCGGTTCCCCCGGCCCGCCTCCGGCCGGGCGCACCCTGGCGCGGTCATCGTGCCGGCGTGGCATCCTCGCCACGATTCACCCCGCCTCGGAGCCATGGCCATGATCCCCGTCGCCCGCCTCAACCACGCCGTCCTGTTCGTCCGCGACGTCGAGGTTGCCGCCGACTTCTACGGGCACGTCTTCGGCTTCGAAACCGTCTCGATGGAGTTCAACGGTCAGGCCGTGTTCATGCGCGCAGCGAACGGCGAGAACCACCACGACCTGGGGCTGTTCTCGGTCGGCTCGACAGCGCCTCGGCCGCCGCGCGGCTCGGTGGGCCTCTACCACCTGGCCTGGGAGGTCCCGACGATCGAGGACCT
>DATEZX010000038.1:0-19369 GCA_035255225.1 Candidatus Limnocylindrales bacterium | reverse complement strand
CCGCCACTACGCCCACGTCGACTGCCCGGGCCACGCCGACTACATCAAGAACATGATCACCGGCGCCGCCCAGATGGACGGCGCGATCCTCGTCGTCGCCGCGACCGACGGCCCGATGCCCCAGACCCGCGAGCACATCCTGCTGGCCCGCCAGGTCGAGGTGCCGTACATCGTCGTGTTCCTCAACAAGGTCGACGCGGTCGACGATCCCGAGCTGCTCGACCTCGTCGAGCTCGAGGTCCGCGAGCTGCTGACCAAGAACAACTTCCCGGGCGACGACGTGCCGGTCATCCGGGGCAGCGCGCTCAAGGCCCTCGAGGCCGGCGACGACCCGGCCGACCCGGCCTACGCCTGCATCGCCGAGCTCATGGACGCGGTCGACTCCTACATCCCGACCCCCGAGCGCCCGATCGACAAGCCGTTCCTCATGCCGGTCGAGGACGTCTTCGGGATCAAGGGCCGCGGGACCGTCGCGACCGGGCGCATCGAGCGCGGCATCGTCAAGGTGTCCGACGAGGTCGAGATCGTCGGCATCCGGCCGACCAGAAAGGTCGTCGTGACCGGCGTCGAGATGTTCAAGAAGCTGCTCGACGAGGGCCGCGCCGGCGACAACGTCGGCTGCCTGCTGCGGGGCATCGAGCGCGAGGACATCGAGCGCGGCCAGGTCCTGGCCAAGGCCGGCAGCGTCACCCCCCACACGACCTTCAAGGCCCAGGTCTACGTCCTGACCAAGGAGGAGGGCGGGCGCCATACCCCGTTCTACAACGGCTACCGGCCGCAGTTCTACCTGCGCACGACCGACGTCACCGGGGCCATCAGCCTGCCCGCCGGGGCCGAGATGGTCATGCCCGGCGACAACGTCGAGATGGGCGTCGAGCTCATCACCCCGATCGCGCTCGAGGTCGGCCAGCGGTTCGCCATCCGCGAGGGTGGCCGGACCGTCGGCGCCGGCGCGATCACGAGCATCGTGAAGTAGGGCGCCGATGGCGAAGCAGCGGATCCGGATCCGCCTCAAGGCCTACGACCACCGGCTGCTGGATCAGTCGGCGGCCCAGATCGTCGAGACCGCCCAGCGGACCGGCGCCGACATCGTCGGCCCGGTGCCGCTGCCGACGCGCATCGAGAAGTTCACCGTCCTCCGCTCGCCGTTCATCGACAAGGACAGCCGGGAGCAGTTCGAGATCCGCACCCATAAGCGGCTCGTCGACATCCTGGACCCGTCCTCGAAGACGGTCGACGCCCTGATGCGACTCTCGCTCCCGGCGGGCGTCGACATCGAGATCAAGATGTGATGTCAGTCGGACTGATCGCCCGCAAGGCGGGCATGACCCAGGTCTTCGCCGCCGACGGCACGATGGTCGCCGTCTCGGTCCTCGAGGTGGCGCCGAACGTCGTCACCCGGCTCCGCACGCCCGAGCGCGACGGCTACGCCGCGCTGCAGGTCGGGACCGACCGCGGCCGCCGCGTGACCAAGCCCGTGGCCGGGCAGCTCAAGGGCCTCCCGTCGGTCGCCACGCGGCGCGAGTTCCGCGTCGCCGCGGCGTCCGAGCTCGAGGGCTACGAGGTCGGCCAGAAGCTCGCCGTCGGCGACCTGTTCACCGAGGGCGATCTCGTCGACGTCACGGGCGTGTCCAAGGGCAAGGGCTTCGCCGGGCAGATCAAGCGCCACGGCTTCCATCGGGGACCGACGACCCACGGCTCGGACCACCACCGCGAGCCCGGCTCGATCGGTCCCGGCACGACCCCCGGCCGCGTGTACCGCGGGCTCCGGATGGCCGGCCACATGGGCGACGAGCAGGTCACGACCAAGAAGCTCCGGGTCGTTCGCGCCGACGCCGACAGGAACCTCCTCCTGCTGCGCGGCAGCGTCCCCGGGGCGCGCGGCAGCCTGATCCTCGTGAGGAAGGCGTGATGGCGTCGACGACCCTCTACGACAAGACCGGTGCGGCCGTCGGCAGCGTCGAGCTCGATGACGAGCTCTTCGCGGCCCCGGTCAGCGTCGCCCTGCTCCACCAGGTCGTGACGGCCCAGCTCGCCGCGCGCCGGACGGGCACCCACAGCACGCTGACCCGAGGCGGCGTTCGCGGCGGCGGCAAGAAGCCGTACCGCCAGAAGGGGACCGGCCGGGCCCGCCAGGGCACGCCGACGGCGCCCCACTATCGCGGTGGCGGCGCGGTCTTCGGACCCCATCCCCGGTCGTACGAGCAGCGCCTGCCGCGCAAGATGAAGCGCGCCGCGCTCCGCGGGGCGCTGACCGCCAAGCTGGGCGACGAGGCGATCCGCGTCGTCGACGGGTTTGGCCTCGAGGCCATCAAGACCAAGGATTTCGCCGGCATCCTCGGCGCCCTCAAGGCCGACGGCCGGGTCCTCGTCGTCGCCCCGGCGGTCGACGAGAAGCTGCGCCTCTCGGCTCGCAACCTGCCGAGCGTGGCGGTCATCCTGGCCGACTCGCTCAACGTCGTCGACGTCGTCAACGCCGACACGCTGGTCATCGAGCAGCCCGCGCTGGCGCGCCTCGAGGAGGTCTACGGGTGAGCGCGATGTCCGCCGCCGAGATCGTCCTCCAGCCAGTCGTCAGCGAGAAGTCGATCGACCAGGCGACCCGCCAGAAGTACACGTTCCGGGTGCACCCGGACGCGAACAAGATCCAGATCAAGGCCGCGATCGAGGAGCTCTACGCGGCCGACAAGGTCACGGTCGTGGGCGTCAACGTCCTGACGACCCAGGCCAAGACGAAGGTCCGCAACACCCGACGTGGTCGGATCGAGGGCCGCGTCGGCGGCTGGCGCAAGGCCGTCGTGACCCTGGCGCCCGGCCAGAAGATCCAGTTCTTCGAGGGAGGCTGAGGATGCCGCTCCGCAGCTACAAGCCGACCTCGCCCGGCCGGCGGGGGATGACCCGCTCGACCTTTGAGGAGATCACGACGAGCGAGCCCCACAAGCCGCTCCTCGAGCCGATGCAGCGTCCCTCGGGCCGCAACAACGCCGGTCGCCTGACGGTCCGCCACCGGGGCGGCGGCGAGAAGACCCACTACCGCCGGATCGACTTCAAGCGCGACAAGTTCGGCGTCCCCGCCCGGATCGCGACCGTCGAGTACGACCCGAACCGCTCGGCGCGGATCGGCCTGCTCCACTACCGCGACGGCGACAAGCGCTACATGGTCCTGCCCAACGGCCTCAAGGTCGGTGACGTCGTCGTCTCCGGGCCGGACGTCGACGCCCGCCTCGGCAACGCCCTGCCGATCGCCAACATCCCGCTCGGCACGACGATCCATAACATCGAGCTCGTGCCGGGCCGGGGTGGCCAGATCGTTCGGTCCGCCGGCGCCGCCGCCCAGCTCCTGGCCAAGGAGGGCGAGTTCGCCCAGGTCCGGCTGCCGTCGGGTGAGGTCCGCCGGGTGAGCATCCGGTGCATGGCGACCGTCGGCCAGGTCGGCAACCTCGACCACGAGAACCAGAACCTCGGCAAGGCCGGCCGCGCCCGGCACATGGGCCAGCGGCCCGAGGTCCGGGGCGTCGTCATGAACCCGCGTGACCATCCTCATGGCGGTGGCGAGGGCAAGTCCCCGACGGGGATGCCGCCCAAGACGCCGTGGGGCAAGCCGGCGATGGGCTACCGCACCCGCCGGGCCAAGACGACCGGACGCCTGATCGTCCGCTCGCGCCGCCGGAAGTAGGGAAGCCAGGATGTCCCGATCGATCAAGAAAGGCCCCTTCGTCGAGCCTCGCCTCCTCGGCCGGATCGAGGAGATGAACAAGCACAACGAGCGCAAGGTCATCAAGACGTGGTCGCGCGCGTCGGTCATCTTCCCGTCGTTCATCGGCCACACCGTCGCCGTCTACAACGGCCGCAAGCACGTGCCGGTCTACGTCACCGAGAACATGGTCGGCCACCGCCTCGGCGAGTTCGCCGCGACGCGGACATACCGTGGCCATGGCAAGCACGTCGACCGCGCCACGGCGCCGAAGGCCTAGGAGCGAGTCGTGCAGATCTCCGCAACCGCCAAGTACCTCCGCGGCTCGACCCGCAAGGCCCGCCTCGTCGTCGAGGTCATCAAGGGCCGGCCGGTCGAGGAGGCCGCCGCGCTGCTGCGGTTCATGCCGCAGCACGCCGCGCGCGACGTCGCGAAGGTCCTCAAGAGCGCGACCGCGAATGCCGAGAACAACCTCAACCTGTCGGCCGACGCTCTCGTCGTCCTCGACGCCCGCGCGGACGAGGGCCCGACGATGAAGCGCTGGCAGCCGCGGGCGCAGGGCCGGGCGTTCGCGATCCACAAGCCCATGACCCACATCACCGTCACCGTCGGCGACCGGGAGGCCTGAGCGACATGGGACACAAGGTCCACCCGTATGGCTTCCGCCTCGGGGTGACTCGCACCTGGACCGCGAAGTGGTACCACGACAAGGAGTACACGGCCCTCCTGACGGAGGACATCGGCGTGCGCCAGCTCGTCGAGAAGCGCCTCGCCAACGCCAGCGTCAGCGGCGTCGAGATCGAGCGCAACTTCGGCCAGGTGACGGTCACCGTCCACACCGCCAAGCCCGGCATCGTCATCGGCAAGGGCGGCCAGAACGTCGAGATCCTCCGCCAGCAGATCGGCGCCCTGACGAAGCGCAAGGTCAAGCTCGAGATCAAGGAGATCCGCCAGCCCGAGCTGGACGCCTATCTCGTGGCGATGAACATCAGCCAGCAGCTGACCCGCCGGATCGCCTTCAAGAAGGCCATGAAGCAGTCGATCCAGCGGTCGATGAAGGCCGGTGCCAAGGGCGTCAAGATCATGGTCTCGGGCCGCCTCGGTGGGGCCGAGATGAGCCGCCGCGAGTGGGACCGCGAGGGTCGCATTCCGCTCGGCACGCTCCGGGCCGACATCAGCTACGGCCAGGTCCACGCCCACACGACCTACGGCCGGATCGGCGTCAAGGTCTGGATCTACCGCGGCGACGTCCAGCCCGTCCGGGCCGCCGCGCCCGCGCCGGCGCTCGCTGCCGGGCAGGGGGCGTAGGCGATGCTGCTGCCACGCCGGGTCAAGCACCGCAAGGTCATGCGCGGCCGGATGTCCGGCCAGGCCAAGGGTGGGTTCGAGGTCGCGTTCGGCGACTACGGCCTGGCGACCCTGGAGCCGGCCTGGATCACGAGCCGCCAGATCGAGGCCGCCCGGCGCGCGATGACCCGCTCGGTCAAGCGCGGCGGCAAGATCTGGATCCGCGTCTTCCCGGACAAGCCCGTGACCAAGAAGCCCGCCGAGACGCGGATGGGCTCGGGCAAGGGCGCCCCCGACCACTGGGTCGCCGTGGTCAAGCCCGGCCGGATCCTGTTCGAGATGGCCGGCGTGCCGGTCGAGGAGGCCAGCGAGGCGATGCGCCTCGCGGGCCACAAGCTGCCGGTCGCCACCCGGATCGTCGCCCGTGAGTCGCTTACCGAGGGAGGCGAGGCGTGATCGAGTTCGCCCAGATCCGGAAGATGACCGACCGCGAGCTCGAGGACGCCCTCAAGCAGGCCAAGCAGGATCTGTGGAGCGCGCGCTTCGCCCTCCAGACCCGCCAGCTCACCGATACCAGCACGATCCCCCAGCACCGCCGCACGATCGCCCGGATCCTCACGGTCCAGCGCGAGCGCGAGGGCGCCACCGCCGTCGCGGTCGCCGCGACCGCGACCGCCCCGACCCCCGAGAGGACCAAGCGATGACCGCCCCGAGCCGAGCCCCGGGCTCGACCCACAAGACCAAGACCGGTCGCGTCGTCAGCGACAAGATGGACAAGACGATCGTCGTGTCGGTCGAGCGGCTGGCCCGCCACCCGCTCTACAAGCGGGTCATCCGGCTGACGACGAAGTTCAAGGCCCACGACGAGGCCAACGACGCGCATATCGGCGACACCGTGCTCATCGAGGAGTCGCGGCCGCTGTCGGCGACCAAGCGCTGGCGACTCGTCCGGATCGTGGCCCGTGCCGGCGATCACGGCACGACCGCGGACCTCGTCGGCGAGGAAGAGGCAGTGTCCGAGGCCATCCACGGGGCGGCTCATCCGGGCCGGGTTCGCGCCGAGGCCGCCGAGCCGGAGGCCGGTGAGGCCCACGCCGCCGAGGGCGCCGGAGCCGAGGCTGAGGCCGTCGACGGCGCGACCGGCGGGGCCGGGGAGGCGTCGGCGTGATCCAGGCCCAGACCCGCCTCAAGGTGGCCGACAACACCGGCGCTCGGACGATCGAGTGCATCCGGATCATGGGCCGCTCCTCGAAGACGACCGCCGGGATCGGCGACGTCATCATCGCCAGCGTCAAGCAGGCGATCCCCAACGCGGCCGTGAAGAAGGGGGACGTCGTGCGCGCCGTGGTCGTCCGGACCGCCAAGGAGTACGGCCGGGCCGACGGCAGCTACATCCGCTTCGACGAGAACGCCGCCGTCCTCATCAACAACCAGGGCAACCCCCGGGGGACGCGGATCTTCGGTCCGGTCGCCCGCGAGCTGCGAGATCGGAACTACATGAAGATCGTGTCCCTCGCCCCGGAGGTCCTGTGATGGCGAGTGGCAGCGTCCCCGAGATTCGCAAGGGTGACACCGTCGTCGTGCTGACGGGCAAGGACGCCGGCCGGCAGGGCACGGTCGACCACGTCGTCCGCCGCGAGGCCAGCCGCAGCCCGCTCCGGAGCATGTACCGCCGCGGCTCGCCCAAGGCCAGCGTCGCGGTCGTCATCGAGGGCCTCAACGTCGCCAAGCGCCACACCAAGCCGCGCCAGGTGTCGGGCAAGACCGACCGCATGCCGAAGGTCCAGCAGGGCGGCATTCTCGACGTCGCGCAGCCGATCGACATCAGCAAGGTCATGCTCGTCTGCCCGAAGTGCTCGCGACCGACGCGGATCGGCCATACCGTCCTCGACGACGGCCGCAGGGTCCGGGTCTGCGGCCACTGCGGCGCCGCCCTGGAGGTCACGAAGTGAGCGCCCTCCGGGATCGCTACGCGGCCGAGGTCGTGCCGGCGCTGACCAAGCAGTTCGAGTACGGCAACCCGATGGAGGTGCCGCGGCTCTCGAAGATCGTCGTCAACGTCGGCCTCGGCGAGGCCCTCACGAACGCCAAGGCGATCGATGCCGCCTCCGGCGACCTGGCGGCCATCACCGGCCAGAAGCCGATCGTCATGAAGGCCAAGCGGTCGATCGCCCAGTTCCGGGTCCGGACCGGCAATCCGATCGGGCTGAAAGTCACGCTCCGCGGTCAGCGGATGTGGGACTTCCTGGAGCGCCTGTCGATGCTGGCCCTGCCGCGGATCCGCGACTTCCGAGGGATCCCGAGCAAGTCGTTCGACGGCCGCGGCAACTACTCGCTGGGCCTCCGGGAGCAGGTCGCCTTCCCGGAGATCGATTACGACAAGGTGGACCGTCTCCGCGGGCTGGAGATCAGCATCGTGACGACGGCGAAGTCCGACGAGGAGTCGAAGCGTCTGCTCGAGCTCCTCGGCATGCCCTTCGCCTCGTAGGCGGGGAGGGGAGCCAGATGGCCAAGAAGTCACTCATCGCCAAGGCGAAGCGCAAGCCGAAGTTCTCGGCTCGGACGTACCACCGCTGCGTGGTCTGCGGCCGGCCGCGGGGCTTCATGCGCCGCTTCAACCTGTGCCGCATCTGCTTCCGGGAGCGCGCCCTGCAGGGCGAGCTGCCGGGCGTCACGAAGTCGAGCTGGTAAGCCGGATGAACATCTCAGATCCCATCGCCGACATGCTGACCCGGGTCAGGAACGCCTCCCGTGCCCGTCACACCGAGGTCGTCGTGCCGGCCTCGCGGACGAAGCGCGAGATCGCCCGGATCCTCAAGGCCGAGGGCTTCATCGACGACGTCGCCGAGGAGCGCGACGGCACGGCCCAGGTCCTCCGCCTGACGCTGCGCTACGTCGATGGCAAGGTCCCGGTCGTGTCGGGCCTCAAGCGGATCAGCAAGCCCGGCCTCCGGGTCTACGCCCGCAAGACCGACATCCCGCGTGTCCTGGGCGGCCTCGGCATCGTCATCGTCAGCACCAGCCAGGGGATCATGACCGGCGCGCAGGCCAAGAAGGCCCAGCTCGGCGGCGAAGTCCTGGCCTTCGTCTGGTAGCCCGATGTCCCGAATTGGCCGCCTGCCCATCGCCGTCCCCGCCGGGGTCGAGGTCGCCATCGACGGTCGCCACATCACGGTGACCGGCCCGAAGGGCTCGCTGTCGCGCGACCTCCATCCCGAGATGGCGGTCAGCCGTGATGGCGACTCGATCATCGTCACCAGGCCGAGCGAGACCAAGACCCACCGGCAGCTCCACGGCCTGACCCGGACCCTCGTCAACAACATGGTCGTCGGAGTGACCACCGGCTACCGCAAGGGCCTCGAGATCACGGGCGTGGGCTACCGGGCCGCCCTCGTCGGGCGCAAGCTCCAGCTCAGCCTCGGCTACAGCCATCCGATCGAGATCGACCCGCCGGCGGGCATCAACTTCGAGGTCGAGAACCCGACGAAGCTGGCCGTGGTGGGCATCGACAAGGAGCTGGTCGGCGAGATCGCGTCGCGGGTCCGCGCGAGCCGCAAGCCCGAGCCGTACAAGGGCAAGGGCGTCCGCTACGCCGGCGAGTACGTCCGCCGCAAGGCCGGCAAGGCCGGCAAGATCGGCGGCAAGAAGTAACCACCGAGGAGCAGAGGACGAGCCACCGATGACCACGATCGCGAGCCGCGGCGCGGCGCGAAGCAAGCGCCACGAGCGGATCCGCCTCCGCGTGGAGGGGGATCCGGCGCGCCCGCGCCTGGCCGTCTTCCGGAGCCTCAAGCACATCTACGCCCAGGTCATCGACGACGCGGCTGGGAAGACCCTCGCCGCCGCGTCGAGCCTGGATCCCGACCTCCGAGGCGCCGACGGGACCAAGTCGGACGACGCCGCCAAGGTCGGCCGCCTGATCGCCCAGCGCGCCCGCGCCGCGGGCGTCGAGCGGGTCGTCTTCGACCGGGCCGGGTTCCGGTACCACGGCCGCATCAAGTCGCTGGCTGACGCCGCCCGCGACGCCGGCCTCGAGTTCTAGGGGAGCGCCGTGGCACGCATCGATCCCAACAAGCTCGCGCTCGAGGAGCGTGTCGTCCAGATCAACCGGGTTGCCAAGGTCGTCAAGGGCGGCCGGCGGTTCAGCTTCAGCGCGGTCATCGTCGTCGGTGATGGCGCCGGCCACGTCGGCGTCGGCCTCGGCAAGGCCGGTGAGGTCCCGGAGGCCATCCGGAAGGGCGTCGAGGACGCCAAGAAGCACCTCGTCCGCATCCCGATGATCGGGACGACGATCCCGCACGAGGTCCGGACGGTCTTCTCCGCCAGCCGGGTCATGCTCAAGCCCGCCAGCCAGGGCACCGGCGTCATCGCCGGGGGCTCGGTCCGGGCGGTGGTCGAGGCGGCTGGCATCCGCGACATCCTGTCGAAGGTCACCGGCTCGACCAACCCCGTCAACGTGACCCGCGCGACGCTGGAGGCGCTCCGCGACCTCAAGTCCCCCGAGGAGCTCAGCGCGCGGCGCGGGGTCACGATCCGGATCCGGATCCCGGGCCAGCCGACCGGGGAGGCCGCCGATGCCCGGTAGGCTGCGCGTCACCCAGGTCAGGAGCACGATCAGCCACATCGGCCGGAACCGCGCCACGATCCGCGCCCTCGGCCTGCACGGCATCGGCTCGAGCGTCGAGGTCCCCGACAACGAGGCGACGCGAGGCATGGTCCGCCAGGTCCGCTTCCTCGTGACCGTCGACGAGGTCGACGGCACCACGGGTCCGGCGACGGCCCAGGAGAAGAAGGCGTGAAGCTCCACGATCTGAAGCCCGCCCCCGGCGCCCACACGCCGAAGCGGCGCGTCGGGCGCGGCATCGCCGCGGGCCAGGGCAAGACCGCGGGCCGTGGGACCAAGGGCCAGAAGTCCCGTGCCGGCGGCAACCTGCCGGCCTGGTTCGAAGGCGGCCAGACGCCGCTCCACCAGCGGATCCCCAAGCTCCGCGGCTTCCGGAACCCGTTCCGGATCGGCTACGAGGTCGTCAACGTCGGCGACATCGCGCGCCTCGTCGAGCTCGGCGTCCTCGAGCCCGGCGAGATGCCCGGGGCCAAGGCCGACCGTCCCGCCAGGGGCGGCAAGGCGAAGGCCGCCGCGCCCGTGACCGTGAACCAGGAGATCCTGCGAGCGGCCGGCCTGGTGCGGACCCTCGATCGGCCGCTGAAGGTCCTGGGCGGCGGCGAGCTCTCGACCGCCCTGTTCGTCGTGGCCGACGCGTTCAGCGCCTCGGCGCGGACGAAGATCGAGGCGGCCGGCGGAACGGCCTCGGTCATCGAGGCGCCCGGCTCGAAGACGCCTGCCCTCGGCGTGGCGTCGGCGCCCGAGGCTGCCGCCGCGCCGACCGCGCCGTCGCCGTCGACTGCCGCGAGCGAGGCCAGCGAGGCGGATGCCGGCACAGCGGAGGCCAGCCCTGCTTCGGCGGCGGGCGACGACGCCTCCGTCGCCGTCGCGGAGGCGTCCGCGGCGGAGCAGCCCGCCAGGCCGGCGACGCGGCGCCGCAAGTCGGCTCCGGCGGAGCCCGCCGAGCCGGCCGACACGTCCAACGAGCCGGCCGAGACGTCCACCGAGCCAAGCTGATGCTCGACTCCCTGCTCAACGCCTTCCGCGCGCCGGACATCCGGCGCCGGATCCTGTTCGTCCTCGGGATCCTGGTCGTCTACCGGATGCTGGCCCAGATCCCGTTGCCCGGCGTCGACCGGCAGGCCCTGGCGCAGTTCTTCCAGAACAACTCGGCCTTCGGGATCATCGACCTGTTCGCCGGCGGCGGACTGTCGCAGCTGTCGATCGTCGGCCTGGCGATGAACCCGTACATCAACGCCTCGATCATCATGCAGCTGATGACGGGGGTCATCCCGTCCCTCCAGGCCCTCAGTCGCGAGGGCGAGTACGGGCGGCAGCGGCTCAACCAGTACACCCGCTACCTCACCGTCCCGATGGCCCTCCTCCAGTCGTTCGGGATCCTGTCCGCGTTCAACGCCCAGAACATCCTCGCCCCGAGCGGCGGCTTCGGCCTCGGCAATGCGGCGTCGTGGGTCCAGATGGTCACCCTGACCGCCGGCGCGGTCCTGCTGATGTGGCTCGGCGAGCTGATCACCGAGAAGGGCATCGGCAACGGCATCAGCTTCATCATCTTCGCCGGCATCGTCAGCCGGGCACCCCAGGGCGCCATCAACCTCCTGAGCTCGCCCTCGCCCCGCGACATCCTGCTGTTCGTG
Organism: Candidatus Limnocylindrales bacterium; assembly: GCA_035255225.1. GTDB lineage: Bacteria > Chloroflexota > Limnocylindria > Limnocylindrales > CSP1-4 > UBA5189. The sequence goes on along the minus strand of DATEZX010000038.1, from coordinate 8,130 downwards.
GTCATCGCCCTCATCGCGGTGGCCGTCATCGTCTACATCCAGGAGGGCCAGCGGCGGATCCCGATCCAGTACGCCAGCCGCGTCCGCGGCCGGCGGATGTACCAGGGCGGCCAGACGTTCCTGCCGCTGCGGGTCAACCTGGCGGGCGTCATCCCGATCATCTTCGCGATCAGCATCCTGCAGTTCCCGGCCCAGATCGCCGCCTACTTCTCGTTCTCGACCGTCCAGGGCGTGAAGGACGTGGCGACCTGGGTTGCCGGCTTCCTGAGCGCCCAGACGATCCAGTACGCGTTGATGTACTTCCTGCTCACGGTTGGCTTCACGTACTTCTACACGGCCTTCACGTTCAAACCCGACGAGACCGCCGAGCAGCTCCGCAAGAACGGTGGCTTCATCCCTGGCATCCGCCCCGGCCGGCCCACCCAGGACTACCTCCAGCGCGTCGTCACCCGGATCACCTTCGCCGGCGCGCTGTTCCTCGGGACGGTCGCGGTCCTGCCCGTCCTTGCCGGCGTCCTCGATCCCTCGCTCGCGGGCCTCGCCATCGGCGGCACCGGCCTCCTGATCGTGGTCTCGGTCGTGGTCGAGACGATGAAGCAGATCGAGGCCCAATTGATGATGCGCAACTACGAAGGCTTCATCCGGTGAGAGCGCGCGCCATCGCCGATCTCACCGAGGACCGAGGTGGGCTCCGCCGGCCCTCGGCCCGAGGTCCCGTCGTGCCGAGCGTCCCCGCGCACATCGGCTAGGCCCCGGTTCACATGGTCATCGTGCTCCTGGGCCCACCCGGGGCGGGCAAGGGGACCCAGGCACCGATTCTCGCCGAGAATCTCGGCATCCCGATCCTCGCCTCGGGCGACCTGCTGCGGGCCGTCGCGCGAACGGACACCGACCTCGGTCGGGAGGTCGACGCGGTCATGCGCTCCGGCGCCCTGGTGCCGGATGCAACGACCGTGCGGATCTTCCTCGACCGTCTCGACGCGCCCGACGCCCACGACGGCGCGATCCTCGACGGCTTCCCGCGGACCGCGGCCCAGGCGCGCGCCCTCGACGAGGCGCTCGCCGACAGGGGCGCGCGCGTTGACGCGGCGGTCCTCATCGACGTGCCCGAGGATGAGCTCGTCGCCCGGATGACCGACCGGGTCATCTGCCGCGCGGCCGGCCACCCCTACAACCTGCGAACCCGGCCACCGCTCGTGCCCGGCATCTGCGACCTCGACGGCTCGGAGCTGTACCAGCGCCCCGACGACGACGAGGCGACCGTGCGGGCGCGAATGGCCAAGCAGCTGGCGCCGCTCGCGGAGGTCGTGGCCCATTACCGGGCGAGGGACATCCTGCGGGCCGTCGATGGCCGGCAGCCGGTCGCGGCGGTCACCGAGCAGGTCCTGGCGGCGCTGTGATCACCCGCAAGTCCCAGCGCGAGATCGGCCAGATGCGGCGCGCCGGACGGGTCGTGGCCGAGGTCCTGGCGCTCCTCGAAGCGGAGCTGCGGCCGGGGATCTCGACGGGCGACCTCGACCGCCTGGCCGAGGACCACATCCTCCGCGCCGGCGCGACGCCGTCGTTCAAGGGCTACCTCGGCGGGGGCCGCTACGGCAAGGGCCCGCGGGCCTTCCCGGCGAGCACCTGCATCTCGATCGATGCCGAGGTGGTCCACGGGATCCCGGGCAACCGCGTCGTGCGCGACGGCCAGCTCGTGTCGGTCGACGTCGGCGCGATCGTCGACGGCTGGCACGGCGACGCCGCCCGGACGTTCGTCGTGGGCGACGTCTCGGCGGCGGCCCGCGAGCTCGTCGAGGCGACCCGCCTGGCGATGATGGCCGGCATCGCCGCGGCTGTGCCGGGCCATCGCCTGGGCGACATCTCGGCGGCGATCGAGGACGTCGCCCGCCCGCACGGCTACGGCGTCGTGCGGCAGTTCGTCGGTCACGGCATCGGGACCGAGATGCACCAGGACCCTCAGGTGCCGAACTATCGCACCGGCCAGGCAGGGCCCGAGCTGCTGCCCGGGCTGTGCCTGGCGATCGAGCCGATGTTCACCCTCGGTGGCTCCTCGGTCCGGGTCATGCCCGACGGCTGGACGGTCGTGACCGCCGATGGCTCGCTGGCCGCCCACTTCGAGCACACCATCGCCATAACGGACGGCGGACCAGAGATCCTGACCGCGATTGCCTGATGCGTGCCTGTTCTGATACGCTACGCGTTCGTGTGTCGGCCCGTCCGGGCCGGCACTCGGCGTGAGAAAGGGACCCAGCACCGCCCGTGGCCAAGCGAGATGCGATCGAGGTCGAAGGAACGGTCGTCGAACCGCTTCCGAACACCATGTTCGCGGTCGAGCTGGACAACGGCCACCGGGTTCTGGCCCACATCTCGGGCAAGCTTCGGATGAACTTCATCCGGATCCTGCCCGGCGACCGAGTCCGGGTCGAGCTGTCGCCGTACGACCTGACCCGGGGTCGAATCACTTATCGCATGAGGTAGCCGGCCCGTCCGAGAGGGCGTGCCGAACGACGAGGACGCGTTGAAAGTCAGAGCCTCTATCAAGGCCCGCTGCGACAACTGCAAAGTGATCCGCCGCCACGGGACCGTGATGGTCATCTGCACCAATCCCAAGCACAAGCAGCGGCAGGGCTAGGAGACCGATGGCACGGATCGCCGGCGTCGACATCCCCCGCGAGAAGCGGGTCGAGGTCTCGCTGACCTACATCTTCGGCATCGGGCTGCCGACCTCCCAGCGCATCCTGACCCAGACCAACATCAACCCCGACACGCGGGTCCGTGACCTCACCGAGGACCAGGTCAACCGCCTCCGCGAGCTCATCGACCGGCGCTACAAGGTCGAGGGCGATCTCCGGCGCGAGGTCGCGCTGAACATCAAGCGCCTCCAGGAGATCGGCTCGTATCGCGGCCTCCGGCACCGCCGGAACCTCCCGGTCCGCGGCCAGCGGACCAAGACCAATGCCCGCCAGCGGCGCGGTCCCAAGAAGACCGTCGGCAGCCGCAAGCGGTCGACCGCCAAGACCTAGAGCGCGAGGACTGATCGAGATCGATGGCTGAACGGAAGCGGGCCGTCAAGCAGCGGCGCCGGGAACGGAAGAACGTGCCCCAGGGGCACGCCCACATCCAGGCGTCGTTCAACAACACGATCATCACCATCACGGACCTCGCCGGGGCCGTGGTCAGCTGGGGCTCGGCCGGCATCGCCGGCTTCAAGGGCTCCCGCAAGAGCACGCCCTATGCCGCGGCCCTCTCGGCCGACGTCGCCGCCCGCAAGGCGATGGAGCACGGGATGCGCCAGGTCGAGGTCTACGTCAAGGGGCCCGGCGCCGGGCGGGAGCAGGCGATCCGCTCGCTCCAGGCCGCCGGCCTCGAGGTGACCGCGATCACCGACGTCACACCGATCCCCCACAACGGCTGCCGCCCGCCCAAGCGGCGCCGCGTCTGAGCCCAGGAAGGTCATGGCCCGCTACACCGACTCCGTCTGCCGCCTCTGCCGCCGGGAGGGCGCCAAGCTCTTCCTGAAGGGCACCCGCTGCTACACCAAGAAGTGCGCCTTCGAGCGCCGCCCGACGCCGCCCGGCCAGCACGGGGTCCGGCGCCGGAAGATGGGCGACTACGGCGTCCAGCTGCGCGAGAAGCAGAAGGTCCGGCGCGTCTACGGCGTCCTCGAGCGCCAGTTCCGGAACTACTTCCTGGAGGCCGAGACGCACACCGGCGTGACCGGCGAGGCGCTGCTCCAGTCCCTCGAGACGCGACTCGACAACGTCATCTTCCGGCTCGGCTTCGCCTCGTCGCGGGCCCAGGCTCGCCAGCTCGTGTCCCACGGCCATTTCGCGGTCAACGGCTCGGCGACCGACGTGCCGTCGTATCGCCTCAAGCCGGGCGACAAGGTCGAGGTCCGCGAGGGGCATCGTGGTCGCGAGGCCTTCAAGCTCATCCGCGAGACCCTCCGCTCCCACCAGGCCCCCGAGTGGCTCAGCCTCGATGCCGCCAATCTCGCCGGGTCCGTCGTCAGCGTGCCCCGCCGCGACCAGATGCCGCTCGACCTGAGCGAGCAGCTGGTCGTCGAGTATTACTCGAGGTAACCCCAGCCATGATCGAACTCGAGAGCCCCCAGATCGAGCCCGTCGAGGAAGTCGGCACGTACGCCAAGTACGAGGTCGGCCCCCTCCAGGCCGGCTACGGGGTCACCCTTGGCAACGCCCTCCGCCGGGTGCTGCTGTCGTCCCTCGAGGGCGCCGCGGTCACGTCGCTCCAGATCCGTGACGTCTACCAGGAGTTCTCGACCATCCCCGGGGTCAAGGAAGACGTCACCCAGATCGTCCTCAACGTCAAGAAGCTCCGGATGAAGAGCTTCGCGACCCACCCGGTCCAGCTCCGGCTGACCAAGAGTGGCGCCGGCCCGGTCCTGGCCGCCGACATCATGGAGTCGGCCGACGTCGAGGTCGTCAACCGCGACCTCGTGCTCATGACCCTCGACTCGGACGACGTGACGATCGACATGGACCTGACCATCGAGCGTGGCGTCGGCTACCTCGGGGTCGAGCGGACCGAGGCGCTGCCGATCGGGGTCATCGCCGTCGATGCGATCTTCACCCCCGTCCGGAAGGTCAACTACTGGGTCGAGAGCACCCGGGTCGGCCAGGTCACGAACTTCGACAAGCTCACGATCGAGATCGAGACCGACGGCACGATCGGGCCGGAGGAGGCGCTCAGCCGCTCCGCGGGCATCCTGATCGAGCAGTTCCGGCCGTTCATCACCATCGGCCAGGCGGCGATGCCCGGCGACCGCATGGCGCCCGGCGTGCCGCAGCTCCCGCCGAACATGCTCGACATGCCGATCGAGGAGCTCGACCTGCCGATGCGGGCCTACAACTCGTTGAAGCGCAACAACATCGTCAAGGTCGGCCAGCTCCTCCAGCTCAAGGACGAGGACCTCCTCCGGATGCGCAACTTCGGCAAGAAGTCGCTCGACGAGATGAAGGAGCGGCTCCGGATGCGCGGCTTCATCCTGCCCGAGACCGAGCCGAGCGAGTTCGAGGCCGAGACCGACGAGGAGCCCGTCGACGACGAGCCGTTCGGGGACGCCTGACCGATGGCCCACCGGATCGACGGCCGGAAGCTCGGGCGGAAGATGGGTCCCCGGCTGGCCCTCTACCGCAACCTGACCGTGTCCGTGCTCCGGTACGAGCGGATCAAGACCACCGAGGCCAAGGCCAAGGAGGTCCAGGGCCGAATCGAGCGGATGATCACCCTCGCCAAGCGCGGCGACCTGTCCGCTCGCCGAGCGGTCGTGTCGGAGTTCCCGAACGAGCCGCTCGTCGTGACCAAGCTCTTCGACGAGATCGCCCCCAAGTACGCCGATCGGACGTCCGGGTTCACCCGGATCGTGAAGATCGGCCAGCGAGCGGGCGACGCCGCCGAAGTCGTCCAGCTCGAGCTCGTCTGACAGGACGAGCTCGCAGAACACCCGTCGGCGCTCGGCCGAACCCAGCCCAAGGCGACAGCGCAGGGATGGGCCGGCCCGGCGACGATGACCAGACGGAGACCGAGAGGTCCCGCCGTGATCGAACCGGCGTCCGCCGGTTCCGAGCCACGGTTGAATACGACGGCACGGACTTCGCGGGCTTCCAGGTCCAACCTGGGAGGCGCACCGTCCAGGGAGCGCTCGAGGCCGCGCTGGCCCGCCTGACCGGCGGGATGCGCCAGCCGGTCGACGGCGCCGGGCGGACCGATGCCGGGGTGCACGCGACCGGCCAGGTCGTGGCGTTCAGCTACGACGGGTCACTGTCGACGGCAGCCCTGGCGGAGGCCCTCAACGGCAACCTCCCTCGCGACGTGGCGATCCGCAACCTCCGCCCGGCGCCGAGGGGGTTCCAGCCCCGATACGCGGCGCGGTATCGCGAGTACCGCTACGTCATCTGGAACGGACCCCGGAGCCCGCTCCGCGACCGGACATCGTTCCGGGTCCGGAGCCCGCTCGACACGGCGGCGATGGCCCTGGCCGCGGCGATCCTCGTGGGTCGCCACGACTTCTCGGCCTTCGGCGGGCCGGATCCGCAGCCGGTCCGCACGATCCACCGGATCGCGATTCGGCGGACCGGCGACGAGGTGACGATCGACGTCCGGGCCGATGCCTTCCTCCGCGGGATGGTCCGGCGCATCGTCGCCGCCCTGATCGCGGTGGGCACGGGCAAGATCGACGAAGGCGCGATCCGCGCGGCGCTGGCCGCCGGGGAGCCGGCCTTCGGCGGGGCCGCCGCCCCGGCCCGCGGGCTGTGCCTGCGGCGCGTCGTCCTCGGACGGCGACGGCGGGACAACGAGAGCAAGAGCAACATCGAGGACCAATGAACGCCAAGACATACGCGGTCAGCGAGAGCGAGATCGAGCGACGCTGGTTCGTCGTCGATGCGACGGATCAGACCCTCGGTCGCCTCGCCGCGCGGGTGGCGCGCGTCCTCGAGGGCAAGCACAAGCCGACCTGGGCGCCGAACCTCGACACCGGCGACCATGTCATCGTCCTCAACGCCGGCAGGATCGCGGTGACGTCCGCCAAGCGCGACACGAAGGCGTACGTCCGCCACAGCGGGTACCCGCAGGGGCTCAAGCAGGAGAGCCTCGGCAATCTCCTCGCCCGCAGGCCCGAGGAGGCCGTTCGCCGCGCCGTTCGCGGGATGCTGCCGAAGACGCGCCTCGGCGCGCAGCAGCTCCGGAAGCTCAAGATCTACGCCGGCGCCGACCATCCCCATCAGGCCCAGCGGCCTGAGCCGCTCGCCTGAGGAGGACAGCCCGATGACCAGCCCGACCTTCAACTCCGGGACCGGCCGCCGGAAGACCGCGGTCGCTCGCGTCCGGCTCCTGCCCGGCGAGGGCGAGATCGTCGTCAACGGCCGCTCCCTGGCCGAGCACTTCGGGGCGGCGGTCGACGAGGCCGAGGTCCGGATGCCGTTCCGGGTGACGGGCACCGAGGGCCGATACAACACGATGATCAAGGTCGAGGGCGGCGGCGTGACCGGCCAGGCTGGCGCGATCAGGCACGGCATCGCCCGGGCCCTGCTCGAGCTCGATCCCGAGGGCTATCGCCTGCCGCTCCGGCAGGCCGGCCTCCTGACCCGCGACCCGCGGATGAAGGAGCGCAAGAAGTACGGGCTCAAGCGAGCCCGAAAGGCCCCCCAGTACACGAAGCGCTGACGCGCTAGGGTTCGGGCGTGGCCCGACCCCTGTTCGAGCAGTACAAGGACGCGCTTCGGCGCGGCCACGTCGCCCTCCTCGGAGACGAATTCGACGCCGCGCTGGAGGCGTACCGAGAGGCCGCGGGCCTGGTGCCGGATCGGCCGCTGCCGTACGCCAGCATCGGCACGGTCCTGGCGAGGCTGGGTCGTCGGAGCGAGGCCCTCGAGGCCTTCGATCGCGCCCTCGCGCTCGCGCCGGCCGACGACGCCACGCTCCAGGCTCGGGCGGCCCTGCTCGACCAGCAGGCGAGCGGCGAGGTCGCGCCCGGGCGTGAGCCGGCAACGGAGCCCGAACGCGAGCTCGCAGCCGAGGCTCCCCAGCCGGGGGCGGCCGCCCAGCCGGAGGCGGCGGTTCAATCAGAGGCCCCGCATCCGGAGGGTGAACCCAGCCTCCCGATGGCCGCGGTCGCCGGGCGCGAGCCCGAGTCGGACGCCGCATCGAGCGCCGACGCCGGCACGCCGGCCGGGTCGGGTGGCCAGTGGCCGGCGATCGACCTGCCGTCGCCGCCTTCGCCTGCGCTCGTCGGGCCGCCGCCCGACCCAGCCGTCCTCCAGGCGGAGGCCGAGGCGCTCCTCGACGCGGGCGATCCCAGAGGCGCCCGCAACGCCCTCCTGCTCGCGACGGCCGTCCATCGCGAGGCCGGTCGCGTCGACGCGGCCCTCGACGCGTGCCTCCAGCTGCTGGCGATCGCTCCGGGCGACCCACGCGTCCACCTTGCCATCGCCAACCTCCAGCTCGATCGAGGCTGGCGGTCCGTCGCGACCGAGAAGATCGAGCTCCTGCTCCGGCTGACGTCGCTGAGCGGCGACGCCCAGGCCGAGGCAGACGTCCACCTCCTCGCCGCCGACCGCCTCCGGGACGAGTCGCCGGCGCGCCTGGACGCCCGCCGCCGAGGCG
>DATEZX010000037.1:0-2707 GCA_035255225.1 Candidatus Limnocylindrales bacterium | reverse complement strand
GGGCAGCGGCTCGACCGGCAAGTCGGGGCTGTCGATGTACTACGTCGCGCAGTTCATGCGGGAGCAGAGCCACACCGTCGTCGACTGAGGGTGCCTGGCGTCCGGCAGGCCCTGGCCGCCCACCGCTAGAGCGAAGACGTCCGGGACTTGCTCCGTCTGGCACACTGCCGGTGATGCCGGGACGGGGTGGACGGCCATCGGGGCCGCGACGCGCATCGCCCATCGTTGCCGCGTTCGCGGCCGCGGCGGTCCTGGTGGCTGCCTGCGGGCCTTCACCGACCTCCAGCCCAGGCGTGCCCGAAGGGTCGCCCGGAGAGTCAGCAGCCGCCTCAGGCACCCTGCCGAGCGGTCTTCCCTCTCAACCTCCGGGCTCGAGCACGGGCCCGAGCGTGGCGCCCTCGGTCCCACCCGTCGCGCGACCGATCCAGCCCGGTATCGCGGCCACGGTCCTCGTCTCGATCAACGTTCGTGCGTTCCCGACGACGAGTGCCGCGAAGATGGGCTCGCTCGCCAAGGGCGACATCGTCTATCTCAGCGGCTACGGCGGCATCAAGGCCGACGGCTACACGTGGTTCGAGGTGGGACGGATCAAGGGCCTCCACGGGTCGCTGCCGCCGCTCCCGGCCTGGCCGATCGCCGGCGGGTCGTGGAGCGATCTCAACGGCTGGATCGCGATCGGCACGACCTCGTCGCCGTGGATCGCCGCGCTGGAGCCGCGCTGCAGCGCCACGGCGGCCACCGACCTCGCGACCCTGTCGGCGATGCTGCCCGGCGAGGAGCTCGCCTGCCTCGGCAAGACGCCGCTGGTCCTCCAGGGGACGTTCGGCTGCGGCGGCTGCGGCGGCGCGTTTCCCGGGACATTCAGCCCGCAATGGCTCGCGACGCCGCTGTCCGGGATCTTCAGCGCGGACTTCGTGACGCAGGTCGGGCCGCTCCAGCTGTACTTCCCGCCGGGCGCGACGCGGCCGAAGGACGGCTCGATCCTTCGGGTCCATGGCCACCTCGACGACTCGCGGGCCTCGACGTGCAAGATCGCCATCCCGACCAGCGAGGACCTGCTGGCGAAGCCCGTTCCGGTCCGCGCGGCCGACGCGCAGGCCTGGTGCCGCGAGCACATCGTGGTCGACTCGTACGACGTCCTCGGCGTCGATCCGAGCTACCCGCCGAGCTGAGCGCCGGGCCGGAGAGCCCATGCCGCCATTGGGCCGAGTGGCCCGCCGTGGGCCCATCAGGCGCTGCTAGACTCGGCATCCAGCCTGCATAAACCGTATGCATCAGAGGTTCCCCGTGGCCCACTCCACCGCCCTCGACCGCGACCTGCATGCCTCCCGCGACCTTCGGGACCGCCCGGTGCCCGACCTCGTGACGGAGGTGCCGGGCCCCAAGGCCCTGGCCCACGTCGCGTTCGACGAGCAGTGGACGTCGCCGAGCCTGCCGCGCGCCTATCCGTTCGCGCCCGTGCGCGGTCACGGGATGGCCGTCGAGGACGTCGACGGCAACGTCTTCCTCGATTTCGCCGCCGGCATCGCGGTCAACTCGACCGGCCACGCGCACCCGCGGGTCCTGGCCGCGATCAAGGAGCAGGCCGCCGAGCTCATTCACTACTCGGCCTCGGACTTCTACCTCCCGATCTACGCGGAGACCGCCCGCGAGATGGCCCGGATCGCGCCGATGCGGGGCCGCCTCCGGGCGTACCTCGGCAACTCGGGGACCGAGGTCGTCGAGGTGGCGATGAAGCTGGCTCGCCACCACACCCGGCGGCCATACATCGTGGGCTTCCTCGGCGGCTTCCACGGCCGGACGTACGGCGCGGTGAGCCTCACGGCCTCCAAGGCCAAGTACCACGCCGGCTTCGAGCCGCTCCTGCCGGGCATCTACCACGCCCCCTTCGGACACGTCGCCGACCTGCGGTGGTTCGACGAGGTCCTGTTCAACAACCTCGTCCCGGCCAACGAGGTCGCGGCGATCGTCCTCGAACCCATCCAGGGCGAGGGTGGCTACGTGGTCCCCGAGGACGGCTTCCTGCAGGGCCTTCGAGAGCTGTGCGACCGCCACGGGATCCTGCTCGTCGCCGACGAGATCCAGTCCGGTGCCGGCCGGACCGGCAAGATGTGGGCGATCGAGCACTGGGCCGTCGAGCCGGACATCCTGCTCGTCGCCAAGGGCATCGCCTCGGGCATGCCACTCGCGGCGATGGTCACCCGGGCCGAGATCATGGAGTCCTGGTCGATCGGCGCCCACGGCTCGACGTACGGCGGCAACCCGGTCGCCTGCGCGGCGGCCCTGGCGACGATCGAGCTCCTGGAAGGCGGCCTCGTCGACAACGCCCGCGTTCGCGGCGATGAGCTCATGGCGGGACTGCGGACGCTGTGGGGGCGCTACCCGAAGTCGATCGTCGACGTCCGGGGCAGGGGCCTCATGATCGGCGTCGAGTTCGCCCATCCGAAGCTCGCCGAAGAGGTCCAGTTCGCGGCCTTCCAGCGCGGGCTGCTCGTCCTCGAGTGCGGTCAGCAGACGGTCCGGATGTGCCCGCCCCTGATCGCCACGGCCGCTGATGTGGCGACCGGGCTCCGGATCTTCGGCGAGGCGGTCGAGGCCGTCGCGACGCACCCCGCGGAGATCGCCCGCCAGGCGAAGGCCGCGGACGCGATGCACCAGGGCGAAGTCGCCGGCTAGCGACCCGGCCGCGCCAGCCGCCCGACGGGCC
>DATEZX010000036.1:0-4826 GCA_035255225.1 Candidatus Limnocylindrales bacterium | reverse complement strand
AACGCCAGTGATCGGGCGACGCGGGCCGGGCTGGGCACGAGGGGCGCGGCGGATCTCGCCGCCACCGGGCCGGCCATCAGCGAGCTCGGGATCGACATCATCAAGGTCGCCCGGATCCGCGACGCCCTGGCGCGCTTCGGCTCGCGCTTTTCGGCGCGGGTGCTGACCGACGCGGAGCGCCGCTACGTCCGCGATCGGCCGGAGACGCTCGCCGGGCGATGGGCAGCCAAGGAGGCCGTGAGCAAGGTCCTCGGGCTCGGGGTCCGCGGGATCGGCTGGCGGGAGATCGAGATCGAGCGGTTGCCGACCGGCCAGCCGGCGGTCCGGCTCCATGCCCGGGCGGCGCGGCGGGCCGAGCAGCTGGGGATGACCCGCGTGGCGGTCTCGATCAGCCACGAGGACGACTACGCGGTCGCGATCGCCTTCGGCATCCGGACCGAGGGGGGACGATTCCTGTTCCCGCCCGACATCGAGGAGCGACTCGACGATCGCGAACGGCGCATCCTGGCCCGGATGGAGCGGCTGCGGAGCCTCTCGGAGGCGACGCCGGGTGACACCGGCCCGGCGGCAGGGCGTGACGGCGATGGCTGACCGCGATGCGTGACCGCGATGCGTGACCGCGATGCGTGACCGTGATGCGTGACGGCCGGCCCCTCGGCTTCGCGCGGCACGACGAGTCCGGGGCGACCGTCACCGCAACCCCGACGGTCCCCGTCGTCGACGATCTCGCCGCGGCGAGGCTCCTGCCTGCCCGGCCGCCGCGCGCCCACAAGGGGACGTTCGGCAAGCTGCTCGTCATCGCCGGCTCGCTCGACTACGCCGGCGCGGCGCTCCTGGTGTGCCGCGGCGCCGGACGCGCCGGGGCCGGGCTGGTGACGCTCGCCGTCCCCGAGTCGCTGCAGCCCCTGTTCGCGGCCAAGGTCGTCGAGGCGACGACGATGGCCCTGCCCGAGGACGACGTCGAGGAGATCGATCCGGAGCCGGCCCTCGCCAGGATCCTCGACCACGATCACGACGCGATCGTCCTGGGACCCGGGCTGCGGCCCGGCCTCGCCACGACCGAGCTCGTGCGTGAGCTCCTGCACGTTCCGGAGGAGCCGGCGCCGGCGCCGATCGTGCTCGACGCCGAGGCGCTCCGGTCGATGGCGACGATCGGGCAGTGGTCGGAGGGCGTCACCCGGGCGTGCGTCCTGACGCCGCACCCCGGCGAGTTCGCGAGGTTGCGGGCCGGCGACGGCCTCGACCCCGAGGCGGACGGCGACCTGTCGACCGACGACGACGCCCGCGCGGCGGCGGCGAGGGATGCGGCCGGCCGCTGGCGACAGGTGGTCGTCCTCAAGGGCGCTCGCTCGGTCGTCGCGGAGCCCGACGGCAGTCTGGCCGTCATCCCGTTCGAGAATCCGGCCCTCGCCAGCGGCGGGACCGGCGACGTGCTCGCCGGGATCATCGGCGCGCTGCTGGCCCAGGGACTCGCCACGGGACCCGCCGCCCGGCTCGGGGCGTACCTCCACGGGCTTGCCGGCGACTTCGTCCGCGAGCGGCTCGGCGACTCGGGCCTCCTGGCCTCCGATCTGCCGGATGCCATCCCGATCGTCCGGAAGCGACTGGCCTCGATCGCCGAGCGGGACGCCGCTGGCAAGCGCCTCGGCTTCGGCGTCCGCGAGGCGGTACCCGCCGCCGGCGGCTCGGTCGGCGATTCGCCCGAGGGGCGCCACCACCCGGAGGGTCGCCAGTCCCCGGAGGGACGCGCCTGACCGGGCCGGATTCGATCGAGGCGCGGCTTGCGGCGGCGGGCCTGCCGCCCCTGCCGCGCATGGCCTGGCTCGAGATCGACCTCGCAGCCCTCGTCGACAACCTCCGGGTCGTTCGGGATCTCGCCGGCACCGGGGTGCCGGTCCATCCGGTCGTCAAGGCGGACGCGTACGGCCACGGGGCCCTGCCGGTTGCTCGCGCGCTCGAGACGGCCGGTGCCGATGGGCTGTGCGTCGCCACGGCCGACGAGGCGCTCGCGCTGCGTGCCGGCGGCATCCGCGGCCCGATCCTCGTCCTGTACCCGGTTCCCGAGGCGATGGCCCCGGAGCTCGGACGCCGCCGGGTGACGGTCACGGCGGGCGACCTCGACCTCCTGGCCGCCCTCGTCTCGCGTTGCGCGCGGGAGCCCGCCGCGGCTCGCCGGCTGGCCCTCCATCTCGAGGTCGAGACCGGCCTTGGCAGGGGAGGATTTCGCGAGGCGGACCTGCGAGCGGCTGCCGACCTCGTGGCCTCGTCGCCAGGCCTCCGGCTCGCGGGCCTGTGGACGCACCTGCAGGCGCCTGAGGACGCCGAGCGAACAGCCGGCCAGCTGGCCCGCTTCGACGCGGCCGTGGCGGCCCTCCGGCGGGCCGGCCACCGGACCGGCCAACGCCATGTCGCACCGTCCGGTGGGCTCCTGCTCGGGAACACCCCCTCCCTCGACCGGGTTCGGCCCGGGCTCGATGTCTACGGGCTCGTGCCCGACGCCCTCATCGCCAGGCACCTGTCGGCGGCGCAGCGCCTCCGTCCGGTCATGTCGCTGCGGGCGCGGCCGGTCCGCGTCGTCGAGCTCCCGGCAGGCTGGGGGATCAGCTACGGCCCGTCGTTCGTCACCGCCCGCCCGAGCCGGATCGCCACCCTGCCGCTGGGCTACGGGGACGGCTGGCCGCGCAGCCTGTCGAACCGCGCCGAGGCGCTCGTCCGTGGCCACCGGGTCCCGCTCGTCGGCACGGTCGCGATGGACGCCGTCATGGCGGACGTCACCGACGTGCCCGACCCGCCGGTGACCGTGGCCGACGAGTTCGTCCTCCTCGGTCGCCAGGGTGACGAGTCGATCACCGCGGCTGAGCTCGCGAAGGCCCGCTCGACGATCTCGTACGAGGTGGTCACCGCCATGGCTGCCCGCCTACCCCGGGTGTACCATGCCCCCTCCGGCGCGCTGGGGGTCCGGACGCTCGTCTCGCGTCCCGGAGCGACCATCGGCGCCGGCCCCACCAGGAGGACCAAGCGGTCGTGACCGACGTGCAGGACCTGGGCGACGACCAGCTCGACGCACTGGTCGAGCAGGTCGCCCGGGAGATCCAGCTGCGTGGGCTGACCGCCTCTGCCGTCTCGTTCCTCAACGCTTCTCGACCGTACCGCCCGCTCGGCGCGAATGCCATGCTGTTCTTCGATCCGGTGCTCCGTGGCCTCTTCGGCGGCGGGCTCGCCGGCGCCTCGGCGATCCTCGCCGACGACGACGGCATCGAGCAGCTGATCGAGCGGCTCGAGGAGCTGTCCGAGGAGACGGCCTGGGACGCGTGACGCAGTGACGGCGATCCCGCGGGCGATCCTGGCCGTCGACGCGGGCGCCGCGACGACCGCGGTCGCGGTCATCGGCCGGCCCGCAGAGCGTTGGCGCCTGCTCGGCTCGATCGCCGCCCCCGCGCCGGCGAGCCCCGACGACCTTGGGGCGCTGTTGCTGGCGAGGATCGCCGCCGCCGACCCCGAGCTCGCGGCCGCCGTCGGCGTGACGGACCGAGAGGTCAACGACCTGCCGCGCCTCGAGTCCCGCTCGGAGCCGCCGGGCGAGCTCGCGGTCCTCGGTGGCTCGCGGAGAGCGGTCGGCCTGCTGGGCGACGTCGCGGCTCGGACCCCATGGCGGGTCACGACGGCATCGGTCGAGAGCCACGACCCACGGGAGATGACCGACCTCGTCCTGCGCCCGCGGATCGACGCGGTCCTCGTCGGTGCCGGCGAACCGCCCGGACCCGATGAGCGGCCGGCCCTCGACGACCTCGCTGGCCTCGTGGCCGCCGCGGCCCGGCGCCGGCCGGAGCTGCGGGTCGTCATCGCCGGCAACCTGAGGAGCCGGCGGACCTGGGCCGAGGGCCTCGGCGAGGCGCTCGAGGGCGCCGCCGATCGCGTCGTCGAGGCGCCCGCCCTGGGCGGCCGATCGGCGCCGGACGTCTTCCTCCGGGAGCTGCTCGAGGGTCTGCTGCCGCGAGGCGGCGGGACTCGACAGACGGCGGTCCGAGCCCTCGTCTCGCTGGCCGACGTGCTCGATCGTCGCGTGGAGCTGCTCGAGATCGGGCTCGACGGGGGCCTGCGCGCGGTCGCGACGCCCGGCCTGGCCGACGAGGGTCCGTCGGCCGATGCTGTCCGCTCGGCGGCTGCGGCACTCGTGCCCCCGGAGCCCGACGACGCTGCGACCGAGGCGGTCCTGGCCTGGACGACTGGCAGCCTGGACCGGCACCGGATGGGCGACCGCTTGCGCGACCTCCGGGCGCAGCCGTGGGCCGATGCCTCCGGCGAGGGCGCCCGGCTCCGACTCGCTGCGGCACGTGCGGCGCTGGGCCGGCTCGTCGACGCGACCCCCGACCTCGGCTCCTTGCCCGCCCCCGATCTCACCCTCGTCGCCGGCGGCGCATTTGCGGCCGCGCCAGGCGGGGCCATCGTCCTCGCGGTGGCGGACGTCGTGCGGCGGACGGGCGCGACCCAGGTCGGGTTCGACCATGCCCGGCTGCTCGGACCGCTCGGCACGATCGAGGATCCCGACGAGCGGCGGGACATCGTGGCCGACCTTGCCGACGACCTCATCGCGCCGCTCGGGACGTTGCTCGTGGCGGCGGGCATGCCGCCGCGGTTGCGTGGCCGGGCGGCGACCGGGACCATCACGCTCGACGGCGATGGCAGCGGGAGCGACGGCGATGGCGGGACCGGCCCCGGCGCCAGTGGCTTCGAGACCCTGTGCCGAGAGCTCGCCACCGGGGAGCTGGCGCTCGTCCCGCTCGGGCCGGGCAGGCGCGCAACGGCGACCCTCGAATTCCGCGATT
>DATEZX010000035.1:0-12579 GCA_035255225.1 Candidatus Limnocylindrales bacterium | reverse complement strand
TCGATGTGCTCGATCCCGACCGGGCACTCGCGGATGCACGCGCCGCAGGTCACGCAGTCCCAGACCGTGTCGTCGCGGACGGCGTTCGGCACGAGGGCTCGCCCGGCGAAGGGCGCGCCGCCGCCCGCCGCCAGCCAGGCGTGGCCCTCGCCGTACAGCTGGTCGCGGAGGTTCATGACGACGAGCTTCGGCGACAGGTTCTTGCCGGTGACGAATGCCGGGCAGGCGTCCTGGCAGCGGCCGCACTCGGTGCAGGTCATGCCGTCGACCATCTGCTTCCAGGTCATGTCGGCGATCGTGGCCATCCCGAAGCGGATCTGGTCCTCGGGCACGGCCGGGTCGTCGAACGCCAGCGGCTCGAGGCGCCCCCGTGACCGAGTCCGGCCGAAGAACACGTTGAACCACACGACGAGGGTGTGGAGGTGCTTCGTGTACGGGATGTACACCAGGAAGCACAGGATCAGGACAGCGTGGACCCAGACCACGACCCGCTCGAGGACCTCGAGGCCGGGACCCGCCGACAGGACGGCGCCGAGGGCGCCGGCGACGGCGTTCGAGATCGGCGCCCACTCGGCCGGGTACTCGTTGAGGCCGAGCGCGATCTGGGAGCCGTGCCAGATGAACAGCGTGACGACGATCGCGGCCTCGAACAGCAGGATGTTGTAGGCGACCTGGAGGTAGCTGCCGACGAACCGGACCGGCCGCAGCCCGAGGCGGATCGTGAACGCGATCGCGACGCCGACCAGGGTGCCGAGCGCGAACAGGTCGACCAGCAGCGCGAACCAGCCCTGCTCGCCAAGCCACGGGATGGCCCACTGTCGATCCATCGCCCCGAGGAACGACGTCGCGATCGTCGGCAGGAGGACGAGGAAGCCCCAGAACAGCAGCAGGTGCATGACCCCCGGGATGGGCCGGAGGAAGAGCTTCGACTGGAACAGGACCCCGACGACCTCGCGGAGCGAGCGCCGCGGCAGGTCCGTCAGGCGACCGGCCGTGGAGGCACGACCAGCCAGGACCAGCCGGAAGAGGTACACCGCGCGCCGGGCGAACAGCCCGACGAAGCAGTAGAAGACGAGGATGAACAGCGGGACGGTGACGATGGCCCCGCCGTCCACCTAGGCAGCCTCCACGCTCAGGCGCCGGGCAGCCTGGCTAGGCCCCGCGGGCCCGGCGGATCTCGGCGCTGATCGCGGGCAGGATCGCGTGCAGGTCGCCGATGACCGCGTAGTCGGCGGCGGCCATGATCGGCGCCTCGGCGTCCTTGTTGATCGCCAGGATCTTCTTGGCGCCCCGCGCTCCGGCCAGGTGCTGGGTCGCGCCGCTGATCCCGGCGGCGATGTACAGGTTCGGCGCGATCTTCGTGCCGGTCTGGCCGACCTGGTCGGTGTGCGACCGCCAGCCCGAGATCGTGACGGCGCGGGAGCAGCCGACGGCCGCGCCGAGCAGGCCGGCCAGCTCCTCGACCGGCCTGAAGCCCTCGGCCGACCCGACCCCGCGGCCGCCGCTCACGACGACCTTGGCCTCGGCCAGCGACAGGCCCCCGGCCGCCGCCGGAACGCGGTCGACGACCCGAACCGCGAGGTCGGCCTCGTCGAGCCGGGCGTCGAACGGCGTGACGGTCGCGGCCGGCGCGGGCGCCGCGACGCCACTGACGGGCTCCGCCGCGATGGCGTGCGGCGCGGTCGTCACGATCGCCCGGTCGGCGTGCAGGGCGGCCTCCTCGAGGAGGCTGCCACCCCAACGGCTGCGGGTCAGGGTCGTCGGTGCGCCGAGGGTAAGCGCCGTGCAGTTCGCGGCGAACGGCAGGCCGGCCCGAGCGGCCACGCGGGCGAGGATCGTGTTGCCCGCCTCCGTGCCGGGTCCGAGGACAGCCGCCGCTCCGACCTGATCCGCGAGGTCACCGAGGACGCGCGCCGCCGCGTCCGGCGCGGCTCGTGTGAAGGCCGCGTGCCGGGCGACGTGGACCTCGGTGGCGCCCCAGTCGCCGAGGCCGGCCGCGGCTGCCTCGTCGGCGAGGACGAGGGCGTGGACCGGACCGCCGGCGGCGATCCGCCGCCCGAGGGTGAGCGCCTGGAGGGAGACCTCGTCCGCCGCGCCGGATGCGGTCGTCACGAGCACGACGACGGGCGGCATCACAGGACCCCCAGGGACCGGAGGACCCCGACGACCGCCGGCGCGGCCTCCGGCCCGTGGCCGAGCACCTGCGCCTGCTTCGCCGCGCCCTGCGGCACGACAAGCCTGAGCATCTCGAGGCGCTGGGCCGGCCGCGCCGGCTCGGACGTCGCGACGGGCTTCGTCTTCGCTCGAAGCCGACCCGGGACCGAGGGGAAGCGCGGCAGGTTGATGCCCTCGAGGACCGCGGCGACCGCCGGGAGCGTGAGCTCGTAGACGTCGCGACCGCCCTCGACCTCCTGCTCGCAGCGGGCCACCCCGCCGGCGATCGAGAGGCCCTTGAGAGCCGTGATCGTCGGGCGGCCGAGGGCCCGGCCCAGCCGGACGGCCACCTGGTAGTCGGCCGAGTCGCCGGCCTCGTTGCCGAGGAGGATGAGGTCGAACGCCCCGCTCTCGGCCTCGTCCGCCTCGATCGCCGCCAGGAGCGCCTCCGTCGTCGACTCGGGATCCCATTCCTGGCCGTCGGTCACGAGGTGGATGGCCCGCGTCATCCCGAGCGCGAGCGCGTCGCGCAGCTGCTCGAGGGCGGACGCGGGGCCGAGCGTGACGACGACGGCCTCCCCGCCGTCGGCCTCGATGAGCCGCACCGCCTGCTCGACCGCGCACTCCTCGTGGGGGCCGATCGCGAACCCGAGGTGCTTCGTGTCGATGGCGCGGCCGTCGGGGGTCAGGGCGATCCGGCCGGCGACGGCCGGGACGCTCTTGATGCCGACGAGGACCTTCACCGGATCAGGCCGGGACCGCGCCCTGGGCAGGCGAAGCCGCCCGGACGCGGAGGTTGTCCGGATCGAACAGCGGCCTCGCGCCGACGACGGCGACCGTCACCGGGTAGAGCTCGTCGAAGTACTGGACGAACAGGTGGCTGCCCTCGACGGCGTGGTCCGGGGGCAGGTAGGCGAACAGGACGTGCTTGCCGGTCGAGGGGCTCGCGCCGGCCGAGGTGGCGTAGGAGCGGCGGCCCTTGGCGTCGGTGATCGGCGCGCCGGCAGCGGTCGTGATCGGCTGGCGGCCGAGCATGTAGCGTCGCTCCCCGGTCCGCGGCGAGGCGTGGTCGTCGACGGTCAGCGTGCACAGCAGCGCGACCGGCGGCTCGGCGAGCTGCCGGAGGACAGCTTCCCTGCCGACGAAGTCCTGGGCCTTGATCCTCGCCGGGGCCATGCCGGCCTCGACGATCGTGTAGTCGCCGTCGAGCTCCATGCCGTAGGCCCGGTAGCCCTTCTCGAGGCGGCCGGTCGTGCCATAGACGCCGATGCCGCAGGCCGTCAGGCCCATCGGCTCGCCAGCGGCCCACAGCTCGTCCCACAGGCGCTGGCCCTGCTCCATCGGGACGTAGAGCTCCCAGCCGAGGTCACCGACGTACGAGATCCGTGACGCCAGGACGAGCTGCGAGCCCATCTCCACGATCCGGCAGGTGCCGAACGGGAAGGCCTCGTTGGACATGTCGGCACGAGTGATCGCCTGGGCGATGTCGCGGGCCCTTGGGCCCCACAACCCGATCGTCGTGTAGGCGATCGTCTGGTCGACGAGGCTGGCGCCCGGGGCGAGGTTGTCGCGGAACCACTTGAGGTCCGCCATGCCGTGGGCGCCGCCGGTCACGACGCGGAAGTGGTCGCGACCGAGGCGCATGATCGTCAGGTCGCTCTTGAACCCGCCGGCCTCGGACAGGACCGGCGTGTAGACGACCTTGCCGACCGCGACGTCCATCTGGCGCAGGGCGACCTTCTGGACCGACTCGAGGGCACCCGGGCCGACGATGTCGAACAGGGCGAAGGCCGACAGGTCGAAGATCCCGGCCGCCTCGCGCATCGCCAGGTGCTCGGCGTTGATGATCGGCGACCACCATCGGGCGTCCCACTCGTTGGGCCGGGCCTGGACGCCGTACTTCGCGACGAGCGCGGCGTTCGAGCGGTACCACTGCGGCCGCTCCCAGCCGGCGACCTCGAAGAACTCGGCCTCGTGCGCGACCTGCCAGTCGTACATCGGCGACTTGCGGAGCGGCCGGTCGGACAGGTACTGCTCGGCCGGATGGACGATGCCGTACGTCTTCGGGAAGGCCTCGAACGCCCGGCGCTTGGTGTGCTGGCGGGTCTTCTGGTGGCCGTGGAAGCGCGAGATGTCGGATTGCCCGACGTCGATCGACGGCTCGCCGTGGACCATCCACTCGGCGACGCACTTGCCCGCCGCCGGGCCCTCCTTGACCCACACCGCGGCGGCCGACCAGAGGCCCCTGACCTCGGGCGTCTCGCCGAGGAGCGGCATCCCGTCGGGGGTCAGGGCGATGAGGCCGTTGATGGCGTACTTCTGGCCGACCCGCTCGTCGCCGAGGATCGAGGGCATGAGCTCGAGGGCGTCCTCGAGCTGCGGGTCGAAGTCCGCCTGGGTGAACGGGAACTCGGTCGGCGAGAGCGCCGCCGCCTCGTTCGACGGGATGTCCTCCGGGTCGTGGAGGATCGAGCGGTGGGCGTACGAGCCGACCTCGATGCCGACACCGTCCTGGCGCTCGTACATGAGGACGTCCATGTCCCGGACGATCGGGTACTCGATCGCCTTCGAGGACCGCTCGAACAGCGGCACCGGGCCGTAGTCCGCCATCTGGTGGACCGTCGGGGTCAGCGGGATGTGCGAGCCGGCCATCTCCGCGACCTTCGGCGACCACACGCCGCAGGCGATGACGACGTATTCCGCCTCGACCGTCCCGCGCGAGGTCCGGACGTTGGCCACGCGCTCGTCCTCGACGCCGATGCCGAGGACCTCGGTGTTGGCGAACACCGTCAGGGCGCCCATCGCCTCGGCCTTCTCGCGGCACAGCGTCCCGAACCGCAGCGAATCGACGACGCCGACGCCGGGGGTGTAGAAGCCGCCGACCAGGATCGAGGCGTCGACGTACGGCACCAGCCCGGCGATCTCCGCGGGCGTCACCAGCCGGGCGTCGTCGATGGCCCAGTTCTTGGCCGAGTCCATCCGCCGCCGGAGCTCGTTCATCCGGGTCTCGGTCCGGGCGACCTCGAGGCCGCCGCAGGTCGTGTACACGTCCCAGGCCTTGTACTGGTTCGCGCTCTCGACCGTGAGGGCGGTCATCTCCTTGTTGTGGTCGACCAGGTAGATGAAGTTCGAGGCGTGGCCCGTCGAGCCGCCGGGGTTCGGGAGCGGGCCCTTGTCGATGAGGAGCAGGTCGCGCCAGCCGAGGTTGGCGAGGTGGTAGGCGACGCTGTTGCCGACGATGCCGGCGCCGATGATGACGACCTTCGCGCGGCTCGGGAACGTGGCCATCGAAGCTGCTCCTGTCGCAGGGCACTGACGGGCGGTGCGGGGGCGAGGCGCGGCACCGGGCTCGACCGTGCCCGAGGGTACCTCAGCCCACGTTGAGGACGACGGTCTTCAGCTCGGTCAGGCGCTCGATCGCGAATCGCCCGCCGACGCGCCCGAGGCCGCTCTGGGAGCCGGCCCGGCCGCCGAACGGGAGGTGCGACTCCCAGTAGTTGGTGCTCTCGTTGACGTTGACCCAGCCGGTCCGCGCGGCCTCGGCGAAGCGGAGCCCGCGGGCGAGATCGCGGGTGAAGACCGCGGCCAGGAGGCCATACGTCGAGCCGTTCACGATCTCGAGCGCCGCCGCGTCGCCGTCGATGGCCGTGATCGGGGCGACCGGGCCGAACGTCTCCTCGCGCGCGATCGCCATCTCGGGCGTGACTCGATCGAGGACCGTCGGCTCGAAGAACAACGGGCTGCCATGGCGTGGCGCGCGCTCGCCGCCCAACACGACCTCGGCGCCCCGCGCCTCCGCCTCGCGGATGTGTCGCTCGGTCTTCTCGGCGGTCCGCTCGTTGTTGAGCGGGCCCATCGTCGTCGCTCCGTCGAGCGGGTTGCCGAGGCGGACCTTGCCGCGGACGGCCGCGACGAGCCGCGCCACGAAGTCGTCGTGGACCCGGCGGTCGACGAGGACGTGCTCACCGGCGGTGCAGCTCTGACCGGCGTTCAGGAAGCACGCCGTGAGGGTCGCCCGGACGGCCGCGTCGAGATCGGCATCGTCGAGGACCACCAGTGGACCGTTGCCGCCGAGCTCGAGAAGCAGCTCCTTGCCGGGGGCGCGGCGGGCGATCGCCTCTCCGGTCGCGGTCGAGCCCACGAAGCCGATGGCCGCGACCGCCGGGTTGCCGGCCAGCTCGTCGCCGACGTCGGCGCCGGGGCCGGTGACGAGGTTGAAGACGCCGGCCGGGAGGTCGGCCTCGACGATCGCCCCGGCGAGCTCGACCGCGCACAGGCTGGTGAACCGCGCCGGGTTCCAGACGACCGCGTTGCCGGCGGCCAGGGCCGGGGCGATGAGCTCGGCCGGCATCGTGTACGGCCAGTTCCATGGGGTGATGACGCCGACGACGCCCTTGGGCACGCGATACACGAGGACCCGCTTGCCGGGGTCGGTCGAGGGGGGCATGAGGCCCTCGATCCGCGTCGCGTCCGCGGCGGCCATCCGGAAGTAGAGGATCAGCTCCTCGACCTCGCCGTAGGCCTCGGCCTGGAGGGGCTTGCCCTGATCGAGGGTCAGGATCCGGGCCAGCGCGTCGCGGCGGTGCTCGAGCGTGTCGGCGATGCGCTCGAGGGCGCGGGCGCGGTCGAACGGCGTCGTCTTCGCCCAGCCCGCCGCGGCTCCGACGGCTGCCCTGATCGCCAGCTCCGCGTCGCGGCGGGCGCCGAGCGCGACGCGGCCGATGACCTCGCCCGTCGCCGGGTTGAACGCGTCGAACGTGCCGCCGCTGATCGGCTCCGTCCAGTCGCCGTCGACGAACAGCCGCGTCGGTGTCGTGGCACGGATGCTCGCCGTCTGCTGCGCGGTCAAGCGGAACCTCCCAGCGCGCGTCGGGGCGCAGGCGACCGCGCGGCGCATCTCGACGCCGCGCGGCGCGTCGAGACAGTCTGCGCCCCGCCGAAGGCGGCCGGCAACGTGCCGATCGGCAGGGATCCCGCCAATCTGGCGTTACACGCCTGCTCGTTTGACGCTAACCCGAGGTCGTACACTCCCGGCAGGACGAGCGCGCGCGGGCCTCGGTGGAGGATGGCCGCCGCCGGCCTGGGAGGACAGGTGGCGGCGCTGCATCGCTGCACGCACGGGCATCGATCCACCAGCAGTCAGTCCGGCCGAACAGGCCCGATCCGAGGGCCCGACCCGGACGCGAGGAGGCAGAGTTGGGACGCCTGAACACACCCCGCGCGGCGGTAGGGCTTCTCGCCGTGGCCGCGCTGGTCTTCAGTGCCTGTGGCGGCGGGGCGAGCCCGACGGCGCCGCCGGCCAGCCAACCCGCAGCACAGTCCGCCGCCCCCAGCACGGCGGCGGTCGATGCGAAGACCGCCACGTCGGCCAACGACCTCGGTGGCGTCAGTGCGATGTGCGCGGCCGGGAAGGCCGAAGGCCAGGTCACCCTCATCGCGACGCCGAACAACTGGGCGAACTACGGCCAGATGATCTCCGACTTCAGCGCGAAGTACGGGATCAAGGTCCAGTCCGACCAGCCCGACGCCGACAGCCAGGCCGAGATCAACACCGCCAAGCAGCTTGCCGGCACCGGGCGCCAGCCCGACATCTTCGACCTCGGGACCGTCGTCGCCCTGGCGAACACGGCGATGTACGCGCCGTACAAGCCGGTCACGTGGGCCCAGATCCCCGACGCCAACAAGGAGGCCACGGGCCTCTGGATCAACAACTACACCGGCTTCGAGGCGATCAGCTACGACGCCTCGCTCGGTGACATCACCAAGGTCGCCGACCTGGCGGATCCGAAGTACAAGGGCAAGGTCGCGCTGAACGGCGATCCCCTCAAGGCCGCCGCCGGCTTCAACGGTGTCGTCCTCGCCGCGCTCGCCAACGGCGGCTCGGCTGACAACATCAAGCCCGGCGTCGACTTCTTCAAGCACCTCCACGACATCGGCAACCTCATCCCGGTCGACCCGGATCCGGGCACGATCGCCGGCGGCACGACGCCGATCGTCATCGACTGGACGTACAACGAGGGTTCGCTCATCTCGACCCTCGCGCCGAAGGGCATCACCTGGAAGCTCGCCATCCCGAGCGATGCGCCCCCGGTCGCCGCGTACTACAACGAGGCGATCAACAAGGACGCCGCGCACCCGGCGGCCGCCCGCTGCTGGATCGAGTACGTCTTCTCCGACGCCGGCCAGAACACCTGGCTCAAGGGCTTCGCCCTGCCGGTCCGCCTGGCGGCCATGATCACCGCCAAGTCCGCCGACACGGCGGCGCTCGCCGCCGTCAACGCGCCGACGACCGCCCCGGTCCAGCTGACCCTGGCGCAGATCGACGCTGCCAAGACCTACCTCACCGCGAACTGGACGTTCATCACCATCAAGTAACGAGCACGTGTCGTCGACGGAGGGCGGGCGAATGACCGGGACCCCGGTCGGCACGTCCGCGTCGACGGTGCAGCGAGTCGGCCCCGCCCCCGGCGGGGCCGACGCTCGCCGCGCCCGGCACCTCGGGAACTACGCCGGGCTGCTCCCGTTCCACGCCTACGTCCTGGTGTTCCTCGTCGTCCCGACGCTCATCGTCGCCGTCGGCGCGTTGACCACCGGCAGCGGCGAGCTCACGCTCGACAACATCGCCAAGATCTTCACGCGCGCCGACTTCCTGTCCGCGTTCGAGGCCTCGATCGAGCTGGCTCTCCTCACCGCCGTCGCCGGCGCGATCCTCGGGGCGCTGCTGGCCTGGGCCATCGTCCGCGGAGATCCGAACGGGTTGTTCCGTCAGCTCGTCGTCGCCGGCTCGGGGGTGCTCGCCCAATTCGGCGGCGTCATGCTGGCGTTCGCCTTCTTCGCGACGGTCGGCCGGCTCGGCCTCGTGACCGTGACGATCCGCAACCTGACCGGGGTGACCCTGGACTCCCTGTGGCTCTTCAGCCTGACGGGCCTGGCGGTCGTCTACACCTACTTCCAGATCCCGCTGATGCTGATCGTGTTCCTGCCCTCCCTCGACGGCCTGCGGCAGGAGTGGTACGACGCCTCGGCGAGCCTCGGTGGCGGCGCCTGGTCGTTCTGGCGGCACGTCGGCGGCCCGATCCTGGCGCCGAGCTTCCTCGGGGCGCTGCTCCTGCTGTTCACGAACGCGTTCTCGGCCTACGCCACGGCCGCCGCGATCATCAGCCAGGGCTGCACGCTCGTGACCCTGCAGATCGCCTGCCAGATGCAGAGCGAGATCGTCCTCGGCCAGGAGAACGTCGGCAAGGCGCTCGCGCTCGGCATGATCGTCATCGTCTCGCTCGTCATGGCGATCTACGCCCTCATCCAGCGTCGCGCCTCGCGGTGGGTCCAATGAGCCAGATGCCGGGCCTCGAGCTGGGGGCAGCCGAGCCGCACGGCGGGGCGATGCTGTCCCTGCCGGGCAACCGCCGCCGCGAGCGGCGTGGTCTGACCGGCCAGCTCGTCGCCCGGCTGGTTGTCCTGATCGTCGTGCTCGGCTACCTCATCGTCCCGCTGCTCGGGATGATCGAGTTCTCGACCCGCGGCGACTACGGCAGCCGGAGCCTCGCCTCGTACGCGGCGATCTTCTCGTACCCGAACATGATCGAGGGGATCACCAACTCGCTGGAGATCGCGGTCCTGACCGTCCTCGGGATGCTGATCCTGCTCGTCCCGACGATGGTCTGGACGGTGGTCCGCGTCCCGCGCATGCGCCGGGTCGTCGAGTTCCTGTGCCTGCTCCCGCTGGCCATCCCGGCGATCGTCCTCGTCGTCGGCATCGCGCCGCTCTACCAGTGGATGGGCCAGCACCTCGGGGCCGTCGGCGCGTCGCCGCTGACGCTGACCCTCATCGACATCATCCTGGTGCTGCCCTACTCGTACCGGGCGATCGACGCGAGCCTGCGATCGATCGACACGGCGACGCTCGCCGACGCGGCGCGGAGCCTGGGCGCCGGCTGGCCGCGAACCATCCTCCAGGTGATCGTCCCGAACATCCGCGGTGGCATCCTGTCGGCCTCCGTCCTGGCGATCGCCCTCGTGCTCGGCGAGTACACGATCTCCTCGCTGCTGTCGTTCAACACCCTCCAGGTCGTCATCTTCCTGCTCGGCAAGCAGGACCCGTACGTCACGGTCGCGGTGTCGTTCTCGGCGCTCGTGTTCGGGTTCGCCCTGTTGTTCGTGATCTCTCGCTTCGCTCCGGGTGCGATCCACCGGGGGCAGCGCGCCGCGGAGGAGCCGGCCACATGACCTCGAGCAACGCCAGCCCCGCGGCGCCCGGTCACGGGGTCGCGGTCACCTTCGAGGATCTGCATCGCTGGTACGGCACGGTCCATGCTCTCGACGGTCTGTCGATCGACATCGCGCCCGGCGAGCTCGTCGCCCTCCTGGGTCCGTCCGGCTGCGGCAAGACGACCGCGCTCCGCGCGCTCGGGGGGCTCGACGAGGTCAACGCCGGGCGGATCCTCGTCGACGGCCGGGACATCACCCGCGTCCCGGCGAACAAGCGAAACATGGGCATCGTCTTCCAGGCCTACAGCCTCTTCCCGAACATGACCGCCCGCGACAACGTCGGGTACGGCCTGCGGCTCCGGGGCGTCGACGGCGCGAGTCGCCGGAAGCGAGCCGACGAGATGCTCGACCTCGTCGGGCTGCGCGAGCAGGCGAACCGCTACCCGCACCAGATGTCCGGCGGCCAGCAGCAGCGGGTCGCGCTGGCCCGGGCGCTCGCCATCCAGCCCAGCGTCCTCCTCCTCGACGAGCCGCTGTCGGCGCTCGACGCAAAGGTCAGGCGCCAGCTCCGCGAGGAGATCCGGCGGATCCAGATCATGGTCGGCATCACGACGGTGTTCGTCACCCACGACCAGGAGGAGGCCCTCGCGATGGGTGACCGCGTCGGCGTCATGTCGGCCGGGAGGCTCGAGCAGATCGCCCCGCCGGCCGAGCTCTACGACCGACCGAAGACCCGGTTCGTGGCCGAGTTCGTCGGGCTGACGAATCGCGTCCGCGGCGTCGCCCAGGGCGACCACGTGACCATCCTTGGCACGTCCGTGCCGCTCCTCCCCGGGTCCGCGACGAGCGGCGGGGTCATCGGCCTCGTTCGCCCCGAGAACATCCGGCTGACCGCTGGCGCAGCCGACGCCACGCCGGGCGGCGAGACCTCGGCCGGTGAGGCCCGCGTCGTCGCCACGAGCTTCCTGGGCTCGGTCGGCCGGACCCAGGTCGCGCTCGCCGATGGGACGCTGATCGTCGCCCAGACCGCCGCCTCGGACTCGGCGGCCCTGGGGCCCGGCACGAGCGTGACGGTCGACGTCGTCCCGTCCCCGGTCTTCGCGATCGAGGCCGACGCTTCCTGAGGGCCCGCCAACCCAGGGGCCGTTCGCTGCGGCCGGGGCGCGAACCTATCCTTCTGCCATGGCCCGGAGCCCTCGCCAGGTCCAGGAGCAGGCGCGCGACATCGACGTCGTCCACGAGACGGACGTGCTCGTCGTCGGCAGCGGCCCGGGCGGGCTCTCGGCAGCGTTGGCCGCCGCTCGGGCCGGCGCCCGAACGACCCTCCTCGATCGCTATGGCTGCTTCGGCGGGAACCTGACCCAGGTCGGCGTCGAGAGCATCGGCTGGTACCGTCACGAGCAGACGATCGAGGCCAACGGCATCGGGCGCGAGCTCGAGGACCGCGCGGTCGCGATGGGCGCGGCGAGTCCCGAGTCGCAGTCGCTCAGCCAGGGGATCAACGGCGAGCGCTTCAAGTTCGTCGCCGACGTCGTCGTCGCCGAGGCCGGGATCACGCCGCTGCTCCATCGCCTCGCCGTCGCCCCGATCCTCGAGGACGGAGCGGTCCGCGGCGTCATCACGGAGAGCAAGTCGGGCCGTGAGGCGATCCTCGCGCGCCGGGTCGTCGACGCGACCGGCGACGCCGACGTGGCCGCCCGGGCGGGAGCGCCGGTCCACAAGACGCCCCGCGAGGAGATGCTCGCCGCCTCGGTCATGTTCTCGATGACCGGAGTGAACAAGCGCCGCTTCCTCGAGGCGGTCAAGGCCGATCCCCAGACCTACCGCGACTGGGCCGGCAACGCCGAGTGGGACATCGAGACGACCGGCAAGGAGGACGACCTGTTCTCCCCGTTCCTCCGGAAGCCCTTCAGGCAGGCGGTCGAGGCCGGGTTGATCCCGAAGAACCTCATGACCCTGGCCGGGACGTGGGGCACGGTGACCGATGCGGGCGACCTGACCTACCTGAACCTGATCCATCTCGCGGGGATCGACGGCACGTCGGCCGACGACCTGACCCGCGGCGAGATCGAGGGCCGGGCCCAGGCGATGCACGCCATCGCGGCCCTCAAGACCTTCATGCCCGGCCTCGAGGAGGCGAGCCTTCGCAACTTCGGGATGACGATCGGCATCCGGGACACGCGCAAGATCGACGCCCTGTACAACCTGACGGCCGAC
>DATEZX010000034.1:0-2660 GCA_035255225.1 Candidatus Limnocylindrales bacterium | reverse complement strand
GTCCCGCCGGCCAGCGAGCAGCCGGCGTGCGCACAGGTGTCGTGCAGCGCCAGGATCGTCGCGCCGTCGCGGATCAGGACGAGGCTGTTGGTCCCCAGCTTCGCCATGATTGGCCGGCCTTCCGGAATCGAGCCGTCGGCGTCCGACTCCGACGGCTCGAGCGTCAGCCATTTCGTCCCCGCGCCCCGGAACGCGTGGCGGTCGACCATGTTGCCGAGCCCGTACACGACGTCGCCGCCGACGAACGCCCCGGCGGCGAGGACGAGGAACGCCACCACCGACAGGCCGACCGCCGCGCCCGAGGCTGGAGCGTCGGTCGCGCCACCGAGGCGGAGCAGGCCGTCGACGAGGTAGAGCACGAGGGCCACGACCATGAGCGTCGAGTGGAGGGTCGCCCGCTCACGAGCCAGGCCGTCGGTGTCGGCATAGTCGGCCAAGCCGGCGAGCGCCGCCCCTGCCATCGCGAGGACGCCGATCGCGAGCGCCCAGCCGGCGGCGGCCGGCAGGCCGACGACGTCGAGGACGATGACGAGGAACAGGATCCCGATCGGCGCATCTGTCAGGACGCCGTGGATCGGGTGGCCCAGCCAGCGGCCGTTGAGGAAATCCCGGACCGGCGGCATCGCGTGGAAGATCGCGTGGTCGATCCCGTGGACGAACTCGCCGAGGGGGCGGACCCAGGGACGCTGGGCCTCCATGACGCGGACCAGCCAGCGAGCCACGGCAGGTACCTCCGGAGCGCCGCGCCGACACCGGGGTCGGCGGCTATCGGGGCGAGTCTATCGGGGCGAGTCTATCGGGACTGGCCCTTGCGATAGTCTCATCGGGATGCCCAACCCCGTGACCGCGTGGCGGTCGTTGCTGGCCGCGTTCGCGATCACGTCGCTCGTCGAGGGCATCGGGGTCAGCCAGGTCTACGCGCTCCTCCCGTCGCTGCTGTCGTCGATGGGCGTGCCGGACGCGGAGCGCCTGTCGTTCGTCGGCCTGTTCAGCGCGCTCCTGTTCGTGCTGGGCATGCCGCTCGTGCCGCTGTGGGGCGTGTGGGCCGACAAGTACAGCCGCAAGGCCGTCATCGCCCGCAGCGCGGTCGTCGAGGCGGTCGTGTTCGGTGGGATGGCCCTTGCCCGTGAGCCGTGGCAGGTCGCGCTGAGCATGCTGCTCATCGGCTTCCAGCTCGGCAACACCGGGGTCATGCTGAGTGGCATCCGCGACGTCACGCCGGGCCACCGCCTCGGCGTCGTCATCGCGGTGTTCGGGGCCTCCGGGTCGGTCGGCTTTGCCCTCGGGCCCGTCCTCGCCGGGGTCCTCATCGACGGCGCGGGCTGGTCGATCCCGATGGTC
Source organism: Candidatus Limnocylindrales bacterium (assembly GCA_035255225.1). Lineage (GTDB taxonomy): Bacteria > Chloroflexota > Limnocylindria > Limnocylindrales > CSP1-4 > UBA5189. Next base: position 1,319 of record DATEZX010000034.1, on the reverse strand, counting down.
TTCGCGCTGTCCGCGGTGCTGTCGGTCGGGACGGCCCTTCTCGTCTCGCTCGGCACACACGAGGTCCGGCCCGAGGTGGTGCCGGAGGGTCGGGTCCTGAGGCTCGCCTTCGGCGCGGTTCGCGGCGTCATCGCCGATCCCGCTGTCCGGCGAATCTTCCTCACCTACTTCGCGGCATTCCTCGCGAACCAGATGTCGCGGCCGTACCTGCCGGTCCTCGTCGAGACGGTCGTCGGGCGGGGGGCCGGCCTCGCCAGCGCGATCGGCCTCGTATCCGGGACCGCGGCCCTCGCCGGCGCCCTGCTCTCGCCGATCGGTGGCGCGCTCGGCGATCGGATCGGCTTCCGGCGGGTCCTGCTCGGGGCGCTGGCCGTGGCCGCGGTCGCGATCGCCCTGCTGCCGCTGGCGGCCGCGGTCGGGGGCCTGGCGACGCTCGCCCTCGTGGCGGTGGTCGTGGCCCTCGCCATCGCCGCGGTCGGGGCCATGGTGTTCGGGCTGCTTGCGACCGAGGTGCCCCCGGAGCGGCGCTCGGCGACCCTCAACCTGGTGTACCTGCCGCTCTACGCGGCCGGGATCATCGGCCCGGCGATCGGCGGCCTCGTCGTCCAGCTGGGGCTGGCGACGCCGTTCCTCGTCGGCGGCCTGTCTGTCGCTGCCGCGACCGCGGGGGTCGCACTCCGGGCGCGGGCCCTGGGTCGCCGGCCTCGGGCCGCGGCAGGCGCCGGCTAGGCACGGCGACAGGGCAGGCGCGGGCCAGCCCGGCTGCCTAGGGCCCCCAGTCCGGGACGGCGACGATCGATCGAGCATCCACCGGCTGGCGGAAGTGGACGTCGAGGGCATAGCCGGACGGTGCCGGGACGGCGCACGGCGCCCCGATGTCGTAGCGCAGGTCGATCACGGCCCCCGGCTCCGAGGCCAGGCTGAAGCGGGCGGCGGACATGCAGGCCCCACCGAGCCAGGCGATCTCGACCGTGGTGGGGTCGACGTTCTGGAGGCGCACCGCGTCAGCCGCCAGCCCGGGGCCGGGCGCCGCCGCGTCGAGGACCTCGATCGCGGCGACGCTGTTGGTCCGATCGCTCACGTCGACGGTCCAGCGATCGTTCCAGTCCCGGAAGCCCTGGGCCCGCGGGACGCAGCCGAGCACGACGAGCGTCCCGGCGAGGAGCGCCAGCGTCAGGCGCGCCGATGCCCGGGAGACTGAGGCTGGGCGACCCATCGCCCGCGATCCTCCGGCCGGTCGGGCCGGCGGGCTAGGTCGGGAGGTCCCGCTCCGAGGGGCCGATGTACCTCGCGTCGGGCCGGATGAGGCGGTTGTTCGC
>DATEZX010000033.1:0-9763 GCA_035255225.1 Candidatus Limnocylindrales bacterium | reverse complement strand
GCGGATTGTGGGCGTGGTCAACGTGACGCCCGACTCGTTCTCGGGGGACGGCCTCCTCGCCGGACCCGGTGACGTGGGCGCCCGAGCCGCCGACCTGGCGCTCCGGATGGCCGAGGAGGGCGCCGACCTCGTCGACGTCGGAGGGGAGTCGAGCCGGCCCGGTCACGCGGAGGTCGCGGCCGCCGAGGAGATCGCCCGGGTCGTGCCGGTGGTGACGGCCATCCGGCGCGCGGCGCCGGACCTCCCGATCTCGATCGACACGACCAAGCCGAGCGTCGCCAGCGAGGCCATCGACGCGGGGGCGAACCTCGTGAACGACGTCTGGGGCGTCGCTGCCGACGGGGCGCTCGCCCGCCTCGCGGGCGAGCGTGGTGTGCCGCTCGTCGTCATGCACAACCGGGCCGAGGCGCGCTATGTCGCCTTCTTGCCCGAGGTCATGGGCGACCTCGCGCGGGCCCTCGACCGGGCACTCGCGGCGGGCTGCCGCTGGGACGACCTCCTCGTCGACCCGGGCTTCGGGTTCGGGAAGGCGCCCGAGCACAACGTCGAGCTGCTGCGCGAGCTCCCGGCGCTCCGCCTGCTCGGCCGGCCAGTGGTCCTCGGCACGTCGCGGAAGTCGACCCTCGGCAAGATCCTGGATCTGCCGCCGGAGGAGCGCCTGGAGGCGACGCTCGCGACGACCGCCCTCGCGGCCGCGGCGGGGATCGACGTCGTCCGGGTCCACGACGTCCGGCCGAACGTCCGCGCGGCCCGGACCGCGGACGCGGTCTTCAGGTCGCGCTGAGGCGGCGACGCGATGACCGATCGGATCCTCCTGGCCGGGATGGCCTTCCAGGCCCGGCACGGCGTCGAGGACCAGGAGAAGCTCGAGCCGCAGCGCTTCGAAGTCGACGTCGAGCTGCTGCTCGATCTCCAGCCGGCTGGCCTCGAGGACGATCTCGGGCGAACGGTCGACTATGCCGGCGTCTACGCCACGGTCCGGCAGATCGTCGAGTCGACGAGCTTCAACCTCATCGAGGCCGTCGCCGAGGCGATCGCCCACGAGGTCCTGACCGGTGAGCGGCGGGCGTCCGAGATCGTCGTCCGGGTGCGCAAGCCACAGGTCCGGCTGGGCGGCGAGCTCGCGTACGCCGGCGTCGAGATCCGGCGGACCCGCTCGGCCTGACGGGGGCGGGGCTGGCTCAGCTCGCCGGGCGTGTGCCCAGGGTGAGCTTGATCGTCAGGGTCGACGAGCCGCGGAGGACCGTGAGGTTGATCGTCTGGCCGGGAGCGTAGCCCGACAGGACGAGGTCGAGCGGGTGCTCGGCGTCGAGCGCCTGGGACTCCACGGCCGTGATGACGTCGCCCTCCTTGAGGCCGGCCGCCTCGGCCGGGCCGCCGGGGATGATCGCGGGCTGCGTCGTGCCGCTCTGGTCGGGGCTCGAGAGGAGGAGCGCGCCCTGGTCGACCGACAGGTGCTCCTCGGCCTTGACCTGGAGGTCGATCGTCTCGAACCGAACCCCGAGGTACGGCCGGACCAGCGGCTTGCCGGCGAGGGCCTGGCTCATGACCGGCCGGGCGATGTCGATCGGGATCGCGAAGCCGATGCCACTGGAGTTCTGGGCGACCGCGGTGTTGATCCCGATGACCTCGCCGGCGGCGTCGAGGAGGGGGCCGCCGCTGTTCCCGGGGTTGATGGCCGCGTCGGTCTGGATGAGGTTCGTGAGCCGGGCCCCGGTGTCGACGACGACCGTCCGGCCGGTGCCCGAGATGATCCCGCTGGTGACGCTGTTCGAGTAGGTCCCGAGCGGGCTGCCGATGGCGATCGCGAGCTGACCGACCTTGATGTCGGCGGACGTGCCGATCGGAGCGGCGGCAAGGTTCGTGGCGTCGATCTTCACGATCGCCAGGTCGGTCAGGGTGTCGATCCCGTAGACCGTCCCGGTGTACTGGTGGCCGTCCTTGAGCTCGACGGTCAGCTGCGAGGCGATCTGGCCCGGGCTGGTCTGCACGACGTGGCGATTGGTCAGGATCCAGCCGCCGCTGTCGTAGATGATCCCCGACCCCACGCCCTGCGACGGGATCGAGCCGCCGAACGGATCGGTGGTGACGCCGGTGGCGGTGATCCGGACGACCGCCGGGCTGACTCGCGTCGCGGCGTCGACGACCGCCGACGACTCGTCGATCCGGACGACGCGACCGGTTTCGAGGCTCGGAGCGGGGGAGGACGCGGCGCCGGCGGTCGAGGGGCGGATCGCGCCGGTGCCCTCGAGAACGGCAACCGTCCCGCCGGCCGCGAGGACGGCCGAAAGGACGGCGGTCGCGACGATCGTGCCCGCGCCGACGCCCCGCGATGGCCCGGAGATGGGCGGTCTCGGCGCCATTACGGGGCCTGCCTCGACCGGGGCGGCGTCGATCAGGCCGGCCTCGACCGCCTCGACCCGCCCGGCGACGGGTGGGCTCTCCGGTTCGGGGGGCGTGGCGACAAAGCGCTCGGTGGGGTCCATTCGGAGGTCCACGCTACCGTGCCGCAGCGGCGTTGCGGTTGGGGGCCTCGGACGATGAAGTTTCCGCCACGCGCTCTGACGGTGGGACCGCCGGCAGCTCGACGCGGAAGCGGCTGCCCTCGCCGAGCCGGCTCTCGACGGTCACCGTCCCGCCGTGCATCTCGACGATGCTCCGGACGATCGCCAGGCCGAGCCCGCTGCCGCTGCCGCGGGCCTCCGTGGCCCGCGAGCCGCGGTAGAAGCGATCGAAGATCCGCGGCAGCTCCACGGGGTCGATCCCGATTCCCGTATCGGCGACGAGGATCTCGGCGCCCTCGGGCAGGGCCCGGACCCGCACCTGGACCCGGCCGCCGCGGGCGGTGAACTTCAGGCCGTTGCCGACGAGGTTCGTGACGACCTGCCCGACGCGGACGGGATCGTGGCGGATGGGAACCGGCTCGTCGGGCACGTCGACGGTCAGCTCGATGCTCCGCCGCCGCGCCGCCGCGGCGGCCTGCTCGACCGCCTGCTCGACCGTCGCGCGAAGGTCCTCCGGGCGGAGGTCGAGGAGGAGGAGGCCGGAGTCGAGCTTCGACAGCTCGAGGAGGTTGAGGGCCAGCCAGTCGAGCCGCTCCAGCTGGGCCCGACTCGACTCGAGGAACTCGGCGCGCGTCATGGGGTCCTCGGCCGCCCCCTCGACGAGCAGCTCGTTGAACGTCCGAAGGGCCGCGATCGGCGTCCGGAGCTCGTGCGACACGTCGGCCAGGAACTCACGGCTCCGGTCGCGGTCGCGACGGATGATCTCGACGCTCTCCTGGAGCCGCTCGGCCATGGCGTTGAACTGGAGGCCGAGCTCGACCAGCTCGGTCGCGCCAGCCCGGAGCACGTCGTGCGGCACGCGCCGCGCCAGGTCCCCCTCCGCCAGGTCCTGGCTGGCCTCGGTCAGGCGCCGGAGCGGGGTCGTGAAGCGCCGCGCCACGGCCGCCGCGACGACGACCGCCACGAGCAACGCAACGAGGCCGATGATCGCGAGCAGGCCGGTGACGTTGGCGATGGCCGCGGCGCGGAAGGTGTACGGGTTGACGAGCGTCACCTCGACCTCATATGGCACGGCCGCGGCGGCCAGCGGGACGTAGAACGGACTGCTCGTCAGGTGCTCCCGGAGCTGGCCGGGCTCAGCGTCGGCCCGTTCCTTGGCGAAGAAGAGGCCGTTGGCGGCGGGCTCGAAGCTCCCGTCCGGGCGGATCAGGCCAAGCCGGAACTGGACGTCCGCCTGGGCGAGCCGGTCGGCGACGAGCTGGAGTCGCTCCTCGTGTGACAGCTCGGTGACGACGGCCGGGTCGACGATCCCGTCGGCCGTCACGACGTCCTTGCCGGCCCGGATCGTCGGCGCGTCCTGGGCGAGCTGGATGATGTACTGCCCGACGGCGTTGGCGCGGGCCTCCAGGTCGTCGTGCTGCTGCTGGTCGAAGTAGACCCCGACGCGGTTGATGACGAGCATCGCGACGATCAGGAGCGTCCCCGCGACGACGGCCGTGAAGGCGACGGTCAGGCGTGCCTGGAACGTCCGGGGCTGGAGGCGGCGGAGGCGGCGGGCGAGGCGTCGACGCAGCGACGCCAGGCCTCGGACGGGCGAGCGGAGGCTCCGCGCCCGGCGGGCGGCGGGCGCCGCCTCGGGATCGGGGGCGGCCGCTTCAGCGCTCGGCGAAGGCGTAGCCGACACCGCGGATGGTCTGGACGAACGCCGGCCGGGCGGGGTCGTCCTCCAGCTTGTCTCGAAGGTGGCTGACGTGGACGTTGATCGTCTTCTCGTCCTGGTCGAGGGCCTCGTAGTCGCGGAGGAGGTCGAGCAGCTCGGCGCGGGTGTAGACGCGGCCCGGCCGGCTGGCGAGGTGGCGCAGGATCTCGAACTCGGTCGGCGTCAGGCTGATCCGGCGCTCGCCGCGCTGGACGCGTCGGCGGTCGAGGTCGATCACGAGGTCGCCGTGCCGGATGACCCGCCCGCCGACCGCGTCGGCGAGATCGCCGTAGGCCCGCCGGAGGAGGGCCTTGACCCGGCTCAGCAGCTCGCGCAGCCCGAACGGCTTGGCCAGGTAGTCATCGGCGCCCAGCTCCAGGCCGATGACCTTGTCGACCTCCTCGTCCCGCGCGGTCAGCATCAGCACCGGCGCCTTCATGCCGGCGGCGCGCATCCGGCGCAGGACCTCGAAGCCGTCGATGCCCGGGAGGCGGACGTCGAGCAGCACGAGGTCGGGCGCCTGGGTCGTCGCGATCTCGAGCCCCTGCTCGCCGGACGGCGCGACCGTGACCCCGTAGCCCTCCTGCTGGAGGGCGTACTGGATCCCACGGGCGACGGCAGGCTCGTCCTCGACGATCAGGATGGTGGCAGCCACAGGTCGTGCTCCCTGGCCCGGCTCGGACCTCATCAAATCGGTCTCCGATCGTACACGCGTGGTACCGTGAGCGCCCCACCGACCCCGGAGGCCCACGTTCGCATGTCCACCGCCCGCCCGATCCTTCGAGCGACCCACCGGACCGTGACCGGCAAGAAGGTCGCCCAGCTGCGCCGCGACGGCCACCTGCCCGCCGTCGTCTTCGGTCGCGACGTCGTGTCCGACAGCCTGACGCTCGACGCCAAGGAGTTCGAAGCCCTCCGGCGCCACGCCGGCGCGACGACCCTCATCGACTTGGCGATCGACGGCCAGAAGCCGTCGCCGGTCCTGGTCCACGACATCCAGCACCATCCCGTGACGCGCCGACCGCTGCACGTCGACCTGTACCTCGTCCGGATGACCGAGGAGCTGACCCTCGACGTCCCGCTCGTCGCCGACGGCGCCTCGGTGGCGGTCGTCGAGCAGGGCGGCACGCTCCTCCACGCCATCGACCACGTCCGCGTGAAGGCGCTGCCGGACCACCTGCCGGCGGCGATCCACTACTCGGTCGAGCCGCTGGTGACGTTCGATGACGTCCTCCGGGTGTCCGATCTGGTCGTGCCCGAGGACGTCACGCTCCTGACTGACCCGACCGAGATCGTGGCCAAGGTCCTGCCGCCGCGGATCGAGGAGGTCGAGGTGCCCGAGGCCGCGGCCGAGGAGGCCGCCGAGGGCGAGGCGGCCGAAGGCGGGCCCGAGGGGGCCGTGACCGGCGAGGGGGGCTCAGGGGCGGCCTCCGACGAGGGCTGAGCCGCCGCTCAGCGCGCGACGCCGGTGACGTAGACGATCGGCAGGCGCATCGTCAGCTCTTCGGGCGCCAGCGCGCGGAGCCGGGCCAGGAGCCGGCTCTCGGCGCGCGCGCGTTCGCGCCTCGCCAGGGACTCGAAGGTGGTCTGCTCGTCGAAATCGGTGATGAACGCCGCGTAGGCCTCCGGGCGCCAGCGGTGGACGAGCGCCCCCGACTCGGCGTGGACCTCGCCGAAGCCGGCACGACGGGTCGCCGCGGCGGCCGCCGCCGCCGACGCGAGGTCGCCCGAGCGATCGTCCCGCTCGGGCGGGTCGAAGCCGAACTCGTCGAGGACCTCGTCGACGATCTCATCCGCCCGGAACCGGTCGCCGCCCACGAGCCACGTCACCCACGCCAGGCGCCCGCCGGGCCGGAGGATGCGCCGTATCTCGCGCAGGGCTGCGGCCCGGTTCGGGACGAGCTGGAGCACGAACGACGACACGGCGAGGTCGAACGTGCCGCTGGCGAAGGGCAGGTGGTCGGCAACCGCCGCCAGGCGCTCGAAGCGCGCCCGGCTCTCGCTCGCGAGGCGTCGCTCCGCCTCGGCGGCGGCCAGCTCCAGCATCGCGTCCGAGGCGTCGACCCCCGCAACCGTCGCCCGGGGCCAGCGCTCAAGCGCGAGGAGCGCGAGGGTGCCCGTCCCGGTGCCGACGTCGAGGATCCGCACGTCCGTCTCGGGCTCGCTGCCCAGGCGATCGAGGAGGGCCTCGGCAGCCGGCCGGATCACCGGTCCCCAGTGGCGCGCGTAGCCCGCGGCCAGGCTGTCGTAGCGGGCCGGGACCTCTGGCGCGTCAGGCATCCCGCGATGGTAGTCGGCGGTCCCTTCGGCGGTCCCTCCGGCGGGCCGAACCGGCCCGGGTCGAGGGTCGGTCCGGACCACGCGTTCGGGCCGGAAGGCCGGTGCGGTCATGGGGGTCGACGTGCAGGCTCATGCCGGAGCGATCGGCTCCTGTGCGGGTCGCGCTTCGAAGGAGCCACGTATGAAGCGAATCCTGCTCGCCTACGACGGCGGCGAACCCGCGAACCGCGCGCTTGAGACGACCGTCGAGCTCGCCAAGCTGACCGGCGCCACCGTGTCCGTCGTCAGCGTCGTGCCGTTCCATCCCGGTCGCATCGGTGGCGATCCGTGGGACTCGACCGAGGACCACGCCCACGAGCTGATCGACGCCCGCAAGACCCTTCACGAGAAGGGCATCGAGGCCGAGCTGCTCGAGCCCATCGGCGACCCGGCGGAGCGGATCGAGGAGATCGCCGAGAAGGGCGACTTCGATACGATCGTCATCGGCTCGCGCGGCCTCGGGGCCCTCGGCCGGGTTCTCCAGGGCAGCGTCTCCGGCCACGTCGCGACGCACGCCAAGGCGACGGTCATCGTCGCTCGCTGATCTCGCGCAGCAGCAACAGGAAGGCGCCCACCGCCGGCGAGATTGCGTCCCTGCCCGCCGTCGCCCGGGCGCGATGCCGCGCCCGATGAGCTCGATCCGTTGCAGCCGCCCGGATTCGAGCTCATCGTCGGCCGCGGTCCGCGACAGGACCGCGACACCGAGGCCGGCCGGGACGATGTGCTTCGCGGCGTCGAGATTGCCCAGCCCCAGGACGCTCGATTGCGGGCTGCCGCCCGGCCGGAACAGCGCGCGGGTCAGGTCGTAGCGGCTCGAGGTCCGGTCGAACAGGATCAGGCGTGACTCGCGCGTCCGGCTGACCGCCACGGGCCAGTGGGTCACGCGGCTCCGCGCCGCCACCACGAGCATCGACCCGCCGGAGTCACTGCCGCCACACCAGCCGGCCGGCCCCGCAAGGCCCACCTACCATGCCGACGTGTTCCTGAGCGGCACGCTCCTCAACGCCGCGGCGGTCCTCGTCGGCACGACCGTCGGCCTGATCGTGGCCGGCCGGTTCTCCGAACGGCTGCGAGAGTCGCTGACGATCGGGATCGGACTGTTCACCCTGGGCATCGGCGCCTCGATGGCCCTGCCGGTGTTCAGCGATCCGAAGGCAGCGGTCGGCGACTCGCTCGTCGTGCTGTCGAGCGTCCTGGTCGGCGTCGGGATCGGCGAGGCGCTCGGGATCCAGGACTGGCTCGAGGCGCTCGGCCGATGGTTCGAGCTGCGGCTCGCGAGGCGAGGTCAGCGGCCGTCGAGGATCGCCGAGGCGTTCGTGACCACCAGCCTCGTGTTCTGCGTCGGCCCGCTGACGATCCTCGGCTCGCTCGCCAACGGCCTCACCGGCGACGCGACGCTGCTCGCCACCAAGTCGATCCTCGACGGCGTGTCGAGCATCGCGTTCGCGGCGGCCCTCGGACCGGGCGTCTTCCTGTCGACGCTGACGATCCTCGTCGTCCAGGGCGGCCTGGCCGGCGTGGCGTTCGTGGCGCGGGGCGTCCTCGACGAACGGACGATCCTCGTGGCGACGGCCGTCGGCGGCACGATCCTGCTCGGCATGGCCGTCCGGCTGCTGGAGCTGCGGCCCGTCCGGGTTGCCAACTTCCTGCCCGGCCTGCTCATCGCCCCGATCGCCATCCGCCTCGCGGACCTGCTCCGGGGCCTCCTCGGCTGAGGCGTGTTCGACGCCCGGCGTCGATCGGCGCCGGGCGCGCTACCGTGGCGGCGATGCGACTGCCGTTCCAGCCGCCGATCGAGCCGATGCTCGCCAAGGCGGCCGATCAGCTGCCCGACGGCGATGGCTGGCTGTTCGAGCCGAAGTGGGACGGCTTCCGGGCGCTCGTCTTCCGGGACGGCGACGAGACGTTCATCCAGTCGCGCGACCTCCGGCCGCTGGACCGCTACTTCCCGGAGCTGGCCGGCCCGCTGCGGGTCTCGCTGCCCGAGCGGTGCGTCCTCGACGGCGAGGTCGTCATTGCGGCTGATGGCGCCCTCGACTTCGAGGCCCTCTTGCTGCGCATCCACCCGGCCGAGTCGCGGGTTCGGATGCTCGCCGCCACGTCGCCAGCCAGCTACGTGGCGTGGGACCTCCTCGCCCTCGACGACGAGGACCTCCGGCAGGTCCCCCAGGGCGAGCGCCGCCGTCGCCTCGAGTCGGCGCTTCGAGGCGCGATTCCGCCGATCCATCTCACGCCGGCGACGACCGACCGGGCGCTCGCCATCGATTGGTTCGACCGCTTCGAAGGCGCCGGCCTCGACGGAGTCGTGGCCAAGCGGTTCGACGGCTCGTACCAGCCCGGCAAGCGGGCGATGGTCAAGGTCAAGCACCAGCGCACCGCGGATTGCGTCGTGGCCGGCTTCCGGTGGCACAAGAACGGGCCCGGCACGCACGTCGGGTCGCTCCTGCTCGGGCTGTACGACGAGGTCGGAACGCTGCACCACGTCGGCGTGACGGCGTCGTTCTCGTGGGACCGGCGCGCCGCCCTGGCCAGCGAGCTCGCGCCCCTCCGGACCGAGACCCTCGAGGGCCACCCGTGGTCCGAGTGGATCGAATGGGCCGAGGCCGCAGAGGCGGCGGGCCAGCGCGTCCCGGGCGCGACCTCGCGCTGGAACCGCGGCAAGGACCTGTCGTGGGAGCCGCTCCGGATCGAGCGTGTGGTCGAGGTCGCCTACGATCATCTCCAGGGCTCGCGCTTCCGCCACGCCACGACGTTCGTGCGCTGGCGGCCCGACAAGCGGCCCGCCGACTGCCGCTATGACCAGCTCGAGGAGACGCCGGCCTACGAGCTGGCGCGCATCTTCGGGTCCTGACCTGTCCGACTCTGACGACCGGCCCGGCGATTCGGGCCACTCCGGGGTCGACCGCCCACCTCGATCGCGGTCCAATCGAAGGCACCAGGCCGCCGGATGCCCAAGCGGTGCCCGTCCCGACGGCGGCCTCGACGGCTCGTGATCGCGGCGGCCTCGGTGCCGTGGGGCTGGGCGACCCTCCAGGCCTGGCGGCGGACCTAGCCTCCCGGCTAGCCGCTGCGCCGGCGCGGCGCCCGCTCGAGCTGACCGCTCCGATCCGGCCACTCGTACTCCGCCCACGGGTCGTAGTCCGGGTCGAGCGCCTCCTGCCCCGGGCGGTCCGCCTCGGGGACGTGGGTGAGGTTCACCCGGACGCGGTACCAGAGCGACGAGCGGCCGCGCATCCCGTCG
>DATEZX010000032.1:0-15802 GCA_035255225.1 Candidatus Limnocylindrales bacterium | reverse complement strand
GTCGTCCACCTGCTCGGCCGGCAAGGCGAACCGCCGGCGGTCGTAGTCGCGGTCGACGACCGTCGCGACCCACCAGCCGGTGACCGGGTCCTTGCGCAGCTCGAACAGGCCGGCGCTCACGACTGGCCGGCTCCGCCGCCGTTCGCTGCCGCGCCGCGGCCGTTCGCGGGCCCGCCGTCCATGGCGGGAGCGTAGCAGGGGCCGATCACCCGACCGGCGTCGGCGCCAGCTCCGGCTGGGCAGCTTCAGCCCACGAGAGGCTGGCCGCGATCGCGGTCGCGAACGCCTCGGCAAACGGCCTCGCGGCGAGCGCTGCCGCGTCGGCCCGTGACGACGCCGGCGGGTGCCCGAGCTCCCGCGCGATCGAGGTCGAGGCCAGTCCGGGCATCCCGCATGGGTCGATGAGCTCGAAGTCCGCGAGGTCCGGGTCGACGTTCAGGGCGATCCCGTGGTAGCTGACGCCCCGCTCGATCCGGAGGCCGAGAGCGCCGATCTTGCCGGCGAATGGCCCGTCACCGCCGACCCAGCAGCCGGGCTCGCCGTCGCGTCGCTCCGCGGCCACGCCGAAGGCCGCGCAGGTCTCGATCATCGCGGCCTCGAGGGCGCGCACGAGCGGCCTGACCAGGAGCCCTCGCTCGGCGAGCTTGACGATCGGGTAGGCCACCAGCTGCCCGGGGCCGTGATAGGTGACCTCGCCGCCGCGCTCGACGCGGATGACCTCGATGCCGCGCCGGGTGAGCTCGGGGGCCGGCGCCAGGACGTGCGCCTCGTCGCCGTGCTTGCCGAGCGTCAGGACGGCCGGATGCTCGAGCAGCAGCAGGCGATCGCCGATCTCGCCGGCGGCGCGCCGCGCCACGAGGGCCTTCTGGAGCGCCCAGGCGTCGCGGTACGGCACGCGGCCGAGCCAGGCGGCCTCGAGCGGCGGATCCTCCATCTCGACCGCGAGCGTACCGCGGCTTCGCCCAGGCCACCTGATCGACGTTCGTGGTCAGCGGTCTGGCCTCGGCCCGCGACTCGGAGGACGAACGACCCGGGTTGGGGTCTCGGCCGGTTCCTACAATCGCCCTGATCCCGTGACACGCCCGCCGTCGCCCGCGCCGTCCCCGATCCAACGCCACAACTACGCGGCCGTCCAGGCCGACTCGGTGTTCCTCGGGATCGTCTCGGCGTCCGGGACGTTCCTGCCGGTGTTCCTGCTCCGGCTCGGCGCGTCCGGCACCGCGATCGGCCTGCTGACCGCGATCCCGGCCCTGACGGCACTCGTCATCGCGATCCCGTTCGGGCGGTGGCTGCAGCGCCGCCGGAACATCGTGCCCTGGTACAGCCGGCTGCGGCTGGTCGCCTGGCTGTCATACGCCGTCATGGCGGGCGTCGCCGCGATCCTCCCGCCGGCGGACGCGGTTCCGGCGATGTTGGTCGTCTGGGCGCTCGCATCGCTACCGTCCACGGCCGCGCTCGTCGCCTTCCCGATCATCATGTCGGGAGCGGCGGGACCCTCGGGCCGGTTCGACCTCCTGGGCCGGCGATGGGCCATCGCGGGCGCGTCGACCACGATCTCGGTCGCCCTCGGCGGCCAGCTGCTCAACCTGCTGGCGTTCCCGACGAACTTCGAGCTGCTGTTCGTCGGCATCACGGTCGCGGGCTTCGGAAGCTTCCTGCAGTCGAGCCGGATCGTGATTCCGGACCAGCCGCCCGTGGCGGTGACGAGCGGCCAGACGGCGGTGGCGCGGCTGCCGGGCATCACGAGCCTGGTGAGGAGCCGGCGGCCGTTCGTGCGCTACGAGCTGCAGTCGCTCGTGTATACCGTCGGGATCGGGATCGCGGCGCCGCTCCTGCCGCTGTTCTATGTCCACGAGGTCGGCGCGCCGGACGCCTGGATCGGGATCATCGGCGCCGCCCAATCGGCGGGCGGCGTCGTCGGCTATCTCGCCGCGCGGCGCCTCTCGATCCGTCGCTCGGGCGTGAGCGTCCTCCTGCCGTCGCTGCTGCTCGTGGCGATCGTGCCCCTGACACAGGCGGCCCTCGGCTGGCTCCCGGCCGTGGCCGCAGTGGCGTTCCTGTACGGACTCGGCGGCGCCGGCGCCCAGCTGGCGATGTTCGATCTCCTCATGCGCCGGATCCCGTCGGAACACGGCGTGACGTTCAGCTCGGTCGACCAGACGGTCCAGAACCTCGGCTTCATCCTGGCTCCGAACATCGGGGGGTTGTTGGCCGTGACCATCGGCGTTCGACTCGGCCTTGCCGTGGCGGCCGCGGTCCTGGGGCTGGCCTTCGCCTGGTTCGCCATCGATCGCTCGGCCTCGAGCGAGGCCAGGTCAACGAGCCAGCCACCCGCAGAGCCGAAGGTCGTCGAGCCAGGTGGCGAGGTCAACATCGAACAGCCGGCCTGAGGCGGGCGGCTTGACATGTGACCGGAAGGTCACCTATAGTCGCACGCATGTCGGACGATCCGATGGCCCTGGCCTTCCGGGCACTGTCCGACCCGAGTCGCCGGCTCCTGCTGGACCGGCTCTTCGAGCGCGATGGCCAGACGCTCGGCGAGCTGTGCGCTCACCTGCCGGAGATGACGCGCTTCGGAGTCATGAAGCATCTCGGCGTCCTCGAGGCCGCCGGGATCGTCATCGCCCGTCGGCGCGGCCGCCAGAAGCGGCACTACCTGAACCCGGTACCGATCCGGCTGATCCACGACCGCTGGATCAGCAAGTACGCCGAGCCGGTCATCGGCGCCATGTCGGCCATGAAGCGACACCTGGAGGCTCCCCGGATGGACACCTTCGATCACGTCTACAGCGTCTACATCCAGGCGCCGGCCGAGCGGGTCTGGCGGGCGATCACCGACGGCGACGACACGGTTCGCTACTACTACGGGACCCGGGTCGAATCGAGCTGGCAGCCCGGCGCGGGGCTCGTCTATACCTACCCCGACGGGTCGGTCGCGGCCGACGGATCCGTCATCGCGGCGGACCCTCCTCGGCGTCTCGAGATGACCTTCCACCCGCGATGGGATCCCGAGATCGAGGCCGAGGGCCCGGTCCGGATCGAGTGGCTCGTCGAGCCGGCGGGCGAGGCGACGAAGCTCACCGTGACGACCTTCGCCGTCAGGGCCGGATCGCACATCGCGACCGAGTTCGCCGGTGGCTGGGTCCACATCGTCTCGGGCCTCAAGACGCTGCTCGAGACCGGGCGGCCGATCTCGATCGGAGCGGCCACGTGACCGATCCCGAGGCGGTGGCTGACGAGCTGGTCGACCCGGAGGTCACCGACGAGTACGTCGAGGCGCAGGTCGCGCGCCAGCGGTGGTTCTGGATCCTGCTCCTCAAGGACGGACCCCGGGGCGACTTCGAGGGTGCCGAGGCGGCCGCCCTGCAGGCGGCCCACCTGCGCCACCTCTTCACGCTCCGCAAGCGCGGCCAGCTCACCCTCGTCGGCCCGGTTCGAGAGGCTCGTCCGCTGCGGGGCATCGCGGTCCTGACCGTCGAGACCCGGGAGGAGGCCGAGTCGCTGTTCGCGCACGATCCCTGGATCGTTGCCGGCGGGATGACGGCCGAGATCCGGCCGTTCTTCACGATGCCGGGTGCATGCCTGCCGGACTGACGCTCGACAAGGCGCCGGTCGCGGATGTCGCGACCGGCGCCCGTGCGACGGCGTTCGGCTCACAGCTTGGGCGGCGAGCCCGGGAAGATGATTCCCTCCATGCTGGCGCTCCCGGGCCCGATGTCGGAGATGCTGTAGTAGGCGCTGAAGCCCTTGTACTGGCCGCTCCCGACGAGCCAGCAGCTGAACACGATCCAATCACCCGTGTTCCAGGTCCCCCCTGCGCATTTGCCCGTCCACGTGCCCGCCCAGCGGCCGTCGGTGTTCGTGATCGTCACGGTCCCCCATTCCGGTCCGAGCGTGCCGTGAGCGTCGAGGCTGAACGCGAAGCTCGCGTGGCCCTGCATCCGCGGGTCCGTCGTCTTGAAGTCCCAGGCGGACACGCCGCCCCGGTACTGCTCGACGTCGCCCACGGGAGTGATCGTGTACTGGACCTCCAGGTATGGCTCGGTGCCCGGCAGGCCGGTGAAGTGCTCCGGCCCCTGTCCGTCCGTCATCGCCGGGGGCGTCGGGGTCGGCGCGATCGTCGGCGTCGCGGCGGCCGCGGTCGGACTTGCCGGCGGGAGCGTGGCAGCCGCCGGGGTTGGCGTCGCGCCCGCGCCCGCGCAGGCGGCCACCAGGAACGCGCCACAGAGCAGCGTTGCGATGGCTCGAATCGTCGACCGCATGTCGATCTCCTCCCGTCCTATGGCTCCGGCGGCGGGCCGGGATAGATCGCACCCTCGACCCAGACTCGGCCCGGAATCCACGAATAGCCGCGGAAGTACGTAAACCCCGCGAATGCCCCGCCCCCGGTCAGCCAGCACGTCCCGACGGCGGCGTCACCGCCGCTCCACGTCGAGCCCGAGCAGGACCCATCCCACGTTCCGCCCGCTGTCTCGAGGTGATAGGTGCCCCACTCGACCCCGGCGTCGCCGGTGACATCGACGCTGAACGCGAACGTGCCGGTCCCGCTGGCGCGGGGGTCGTTCGCCGTCGTCGTGACGCTCACGATGCCGCCGCGAAGCTGGGTGACATCGCCGACGACGGTCGAGCTGGAGCCGGTCTGCAGGACCACGGACTCGGTCCCGGTGACGTGGACCCGGCCGAGGGCATCGGCGGTGGGGACCGGGGCGGATGGCGAAGGCGCCGCCACGAGCGCGGGGGCTCGGAACGGCAGCCACCCGCCAACGGCCAGCGAGGCAGCCAGCAGCAGGAGCAGGCCGAGGAGCAGGAGCAGCGCAACGGGCACGGGCACCGTCTGGCCGAGCCAGCCCTGGGCACCGGTCCGGCGGCCCCGGGCGGCCCGCGTCGCGACGGCGACGGCGTCGACCTCGGTGCGAGCCGCGTCGGCGAACGCCTGGACCGCCGCCGTCAGCTGGCTGTCGAAGCGATCGAGCTCAGCCATCCGACAGCTCCTTCCGGAGTCGGTCGCGCAGGCGGGCGAGCCGCCAACGCACGGTCGCGGCCGGCCGCCGCGCGAGGGCCGCGATCTCGGACGAGTCGAGGCCAGCCTCGTAGCGCATCGCCAGGAGCGCCCGCTCGTCGGGTGAGAGACGTCCGAGCGCCCGCTCCAGGTCCAGCGACGCGACGTGGTCCGCGGGATCGGGGGCGAGCGGGCCGCTCGGTGGATCGATCGCCACGACCTCGGCGCGCAGCTGGCGCCACGATCGTTGCCGCCGGCACTGCCGGCGAGCCTCGTTGGCCGCGACGGACACCAGCCAGGCCTTGAGCCGAGCCGGGTCACGCAGCGAGCCGAGCCGCCGCCAGGCGATCGACCACGCGCTCTGGGTCGCGTCGTCGGCGATGTCCTGGTTGCCACCCGAGACGACGAATGCCACGCGCACGAGGTCGGCGTGGTAGGCCGCCACGATCCGGGCAAAGGCGACGGTGTCGCCCGCCGCCGCGAGCTCGACGATCGAGCTCGCCATCGCCGCGTCGCGTGCGATCCCCGTCATGCCCAGTAGAGCCCCGAGCGGGGCCAGGTGTTGGACGCGGGGCCACCTGGTTTCCGGCCACTCTGCGGCGGTCGCCCTGGGTCGACCAGTGCCGGACGTCAGATGGCAGCCTCGCGCAGGAGTGCTCTGACGAACCCGCCGGTCACGCTCGGGGATCCACCGCGATGCCCGCTGCTCGGCCGGCCGCCCGCGCCAGGACGTCGAGGACGGGGACGAGCTGCTGGACCAGGGCGCCGTTCTCGCCGTAGATCGACAGGTTCGTGCCCTGGAGGACGTGCGAGGCCGCGTCGACGATCTCGGGTGCCTGCTCGAGCGGCAGGATCGCCGCGCGCAGGTCCTGCTCGGCCCGTCGGAGGGCCAGCTCCTCGTCCACCTCGAGGGCCTTGACCCGGCCGCGGAGCTCGCGCATCGCAAGCTCCTCGCGGAGCACCGCCGTGTCCTTCTCGATCTTGAGTAGCCTCACGGGCGCCTCGGCCTCCGCGCGCTGGCCCTCGGCGGCAAGCTCCGTCCGCGAGCGCTCGAGCTCCAGCTCGATCGCGCGCTGGGCGGTAGCCACGGCCTCGGCCTGCATCCGGCGGTCGCGCTCGATCCCGGCGAGCCCAAGCTCCTCGTCGCGCCGCAGTCGCTCGCGGTCGGCGGCCAGGCGCTGCTCCTCGACCCGGCCCTCGGAGGCCATCTCGGCCAGCCGGGTCGCCTCCTTCGTCTCGATGTCGGACCGGTCGCTCGTCAGCTTGATCTCGTTCCGGACCTCGGCCTCGAGTTGGGCCCGCAGGTCCCGGTCGACGATGTACACCTGGGCGACCTGGGCGACCTCGATCGTGATGCCCCAGCTCGCGCCCTCGCCGTCGATCGACGCGGCGAGGGCCGCGGCGACGACCTCGCTGAGCGTCGTCTTCCGCTGCTCGATGCACTCGACCATGGTCATGTGCGAGACGGCATGCCGGAGCTCGCCGAGGCAGACGTGGGTCAGCAGGGCGTTGATCCGGTCGGCGCCGATGGCCGAGCTGAAGTCGAACTGGGCGGCCGTCGCGATCGGGTCGGTGATCCGGTAGATGACGACGCCCTTGAACCGGAGCGGGATGCCGTCCCGGGTCTCCTGGGTGAACTCGAAGGTCGCCTCCTGCTTGGTGCTGGGCACGAGGACCCAGACGGTCCCAGGCGGCAGGAACGCCCTGACGGCAGAGCCTCGGTTCTGGAGACGACCGCCGCTTCCGGTCAGGAGGTACTGGTTGGGATTGGCTCGGACGAACAGCATCACAGGTGACCTCCAGTCGTCGAGAGCTATCTGAGGAGCCGGGTTCCTATCGCTGGGTGATCTCGATCAGTGCCGCGGGAGCGTGTCGCGCTCTTCCGCCTTCTCCCGCAACCGCTGCTGCTGCTCCGCCTCGGTCGGGCCGTCGCCAAGGGTCACGATCTCGCCGTGGCGGCACTTGGAGGCCTCGAGCCGCCTGCCCCCCAGGTCGACGATCTCCTGAAGCGGCAGAAGGGTCCCGGGCTCAATGAGCACGAGGCCGATTGAGACGCCTGCGTGCAGCGGCTCGGAGTCGTCGCTGTCCCGGAGATGGATTGGCCTCCGGACGGCAGCCTGGATCCGCTCGGCCACGAGCAGGGCGGCGCCGACGTCAAGAACGCCCGCGAGGAGGATCCAGAACTCGTCGCCAGTGTTGGCCTTTCGGGACACTGAGTCGGTAGCCCGGACGGCCCTGAGCATCCGTTGCCCGGACACCCGCAGGAGCTCGTTGCCTGCGGCGTAGCCGCGCGTCAGGTTGACTCTCCAGAGGCCGTCGAGGTCGAGCGCCAGGAAGGCCGCGGGCCGGCCACGAACGCGTGCGGCTGCCAGCGCGGATTCGAGGTGCGGCCTGAAGCCGAGGTCGTTGAGGAGCCCCGTCAACGGGTCGTGTCGCAGGGCCTCGCCACGATCGAACGCCTGCCAGACCGCCAGCACGAGGGCGACGATCACGATCGGCGCCCACCAAGCGATGAGGGCGTAGGAGGCAGCGAGGTTCCAGGCCAGGATGGCCTCGGCGACCGTGGTCGTCCGGAAGGTCGCGTCGGATGATCGACTCGCTTCCCCGAGCGTGAGGTCGTTCTTGATCGCCAGGCTCGGGATGACGAGCGCGACGTTGGTGGTCGTGTAGGCGAGCGCCGCCACGATGACCACCGCGAAGAAGGTCAGCTCCGTCTGGCCGGGCAGGAGCTGGTCGAGTCGCGCCCGAAGGGCGAAGGCCACGATCCCGGAGCCGACCCCGGCGAGGATGCCGACGGCGTGGTTGGAGAGGATTCCGTACCACGGCCTGGTCTGCAGCTCGCGGACCTCGAACTCGGACACGAGGCCCATGAGCCCGCCGACGAGCGGTCCGCCGAGGACCGTCCCGGCGACGATGAACGGCATGCTGAACGTGACCACGCCGCCACCGGGCTGCAGGCGAGTCCGAAGGCCGCCGACGAGCCCGAAGGCCAGCCAGAACGTCAGCCCGGCTGTGATCGCGAGGTCGGGTCGAAGGCCGACCGACACGAGCGCGATACCCGGGTCGATCGGGGTCGTCAGCGCGACGGCGAGCAGCACGAGCGCCGCCGCCACCACCTGGACCGCGACCCACAGGGCAAGCGGGCTCAGTGGGATCGACGCGCGGAGGCGAGCGACCGCGGTCACTGGGGGACCCGAACGCCGCAGGCCAACGCGAGGCAGCGGCATCGAGGCGGGACGCACCGATTGATCCTGTCCATCGGGGGGCACTTCCCTCTGGAGAGACGTATGACGCTCAGGACCGGGTCTCCCGCCTCGGCGACAAGAGCGGCGCGTTGCCGTCCCAACCGCTGCGTTCCCGACCGCAGCGGCCCCTACTGCACGCAGCCCTACTTCACGCTTGCCGACCACCCTGGTCGCCGGTACGAAGGTCCGACTTCACCAAGTACGAAGGTCCTGCCGACCCGAGTAACTAGCCAAGTAGTCTAGTAACTACGCAGGAGGCCCGGCCAGAGGCCGGCCAGCGGCGCGGCCGATCGTGCCGGCAATCGGCGTCCCGAAGAGGTAGGAGGACCCGTGTCGCTCAAGGTCGAATGGTCGGATGGACCCTGCCGACGTGGCCAGGCACGCTCGCTGAGGGCTGGCATCCGGCGGCTGGCGCGATCCATCGTTCGGAGACCGGAGAACGCGCCGCGAGCTCGCCATGGGGCGGGCCCGGCCGACGAATCGAGGGCGGGCGGGTCCGGCGGTGGGGTTCCGACTACGGCGTGGCGTCCACCTCGCCGAGGAAGTCGATCAGGCCGCGGAAGTACGTCTCCTGATCGTCGTACATGGCCATGTGGGAGCCGTTCGGGCAGTACAGGTACCGGCCCCGCGGCAGCTGCGTCGCCATCCAGGCCATGTACGCCGGGTCCATCGTGTCGTGCTCGGCACCGATGACGAGGGTCGGGACGGTGATCCGCCGCAGGTCGGCGCTGCGGTCCCACGGCAGCAGCTTGCCGCTGAGGCCGAGCTCGCTCGGGCCCTGCATCGAGACGTAGATCTGCTGGTTCATTCGGAATCCGCGGTTGACCGGATCCGGCCAGTCCGCGGCTTGCATCCGGAGGACGTGCTGCTCGTAGTGGTGCGGGATGAGGAGCTCCATATAGCGCGGGCTCTCGGTGTCGCCCGCGGCCTCGAGGCGCTCGATCTCGGCGAGCGCTGCCTGGTCCATCGCCGGCTTCAGGACCCGCTGGGCGTACTCGTTGTAGGCCCGGCAGCTGGCCATCATGTTCGAGATGATCAGGCCCTTGAGGTGCTCCTGGTGGTGGAGCGCGTACTCGGTGGCCAGGATGCCGCCCCACGAGTGCCCGAGCAGGAAGAAGCTGTCGCGGTCGAGGTCGAGCGCGAGCCGGACCTGCTCGACCTCGTCGACGAAGCGGTCGAGCTCCCACAGGTCCGGGTCGGTCGGCTGGTCGCTGTACAGCGAGCCGAGCTGGTCGTAGTAGATGTACTCGACCCCGGCGGCCGGCAGGTAGCTGTCCGCGGCCTCGAAGTACTCGTGGGTCGCACCCGGGCCGCCGTGAAGGAGCAGCAGCCGGATGCGCGGGTTGTTGCCGACGCGCTTCGTCCAGACCCGGAAGCGGCCCCGCGGTGTGTCGATCGGGACAAGGCGGGCGCCGCCGCTCAGGCGGTCGGGCCGGCCGGTCGAGTCGAGGTACGAGTCGGAAGTCGGCATGGGTCCATTGTCAGCGCCGCGCGGGCGCCGCGAGCGTCACGACACCCCGGCCCGATCTCCCAGCGGTCTGGTCGTCGTGACGGGCGCCGGATGGCGCGCCTCGTAGGCCTTGATCGCCGGCTCGAGTGCCAGGAGGTGGCCGAGCTCGTCGGTCCCCTCGAGGAGCATCCGCCGCGAGAAGGCATCGATCGAGAACGGCACCACGTCCCAGCCGGGCGCGGTCAGGGTCCCGGCCAGGAGGTCAACGGTCAGCGGTCGGGCCGGATCGTCATCGAGCAGGCGGTGGAGCTCGACGAGCTGCTCGGCGGAGACCTCCACCGGCAGCAGGCCGTTCTTGAGGGCGTTGGCTCGGAAGATGTCGCCGAACGAGGCGGCCACGACGACCCGGAAGCCAGCCTCCGCGAGGGCCCAGACCGCGTGCTCGCGGGACGAGCCGCAGCCGAAGTTGCGACCCGTCACGAGGATCTCGCAGCCGGCGGCCTCGGGGCGGTTCAGGGGCAGCTCGTCGCGCAGCGAGCCGTCGGGGTTCCGGCGCCAGTCGGCGAACAGGGCCTGGCCGAGGCCGGTGCGATCGACGCCCTTGAGGAATCGCGCCGGGATGATCTGGTCGGTGTCGATGTCGTCCCGCTCGATGACGACGGCCCGTGACTCGACCCTGACGATCGGGGTCCTCACGGCAGCAGGGCCCGCGGGTCGCTCAGTCGGCCGCTCACGGCGGCGGCCACCGCTGTCAGCGGCGAGGCGAGGAACGTTCGGCCGCCCCGACCCTGGCGGCCCTCGAAGTTGCGGTTGCTGGTGCTGACGGCGTACTGGCCGGGGGCGAGCTCGTCGCCGTTCATGGCGATGCACATCGAGCAGCCGGCCTCCCGCCACTCGGCGCCCGCCGCGCGGAACACGCCGTCGAGCCCCTCCGCCTCGGCGAGGCGCTTCACCTCGCTCGACCCGGGGACGACGAGCATCCGGACCCCTGGGGCGACGTTCCGCCCGCGAATCATGTGCGCCGCCTCGCGGAGGTCGCTGAGCCGCGAGTTCGTGCACGAGCCCACGAAGACCACGTCGATCCGATGACCGAGCAGCGGCTCGCCCGGCTGGAGGTCCATGTAGCCGAGCGCGGCCCGCATGGCATCGCGCTGGGCGGGCTCGGTGAGCCGATCCGGCTCCGGAACCCGGCCCGTGATCTCGAGGCCCATGCCGGGGTTCGTGCCGTAGGTGACCATCGGTCCGAGGTTCGAGACGTCCAGGCTGATCGACCGGTCGTGGACCGCGCCCTCATCGGTGGCCAGGCCGCGCCAGCGGCGGACCGCCTCGTCCCAGTCGGCGCCGGCGGGGGCGTGCGGCCGGCCGGCGAGGTACTCGAAGGTGGTGTCGTCCGGGGCGACCATGCCGGCCCGGGCGCCGCCCTCGATGCTCATGTTGCAGATCGTCATCCGCTGCTCGACGCCGAGGGATCGGATCAGGCTGCCGGTGTACTCGAAGACGTGGCCCGTCCCACCCCCGATCCCGATCCGGGACAGCAGCGCCAGGATGACGTCCTTGGCGGTCACGCCGGCTCGGAGCCGGCCCTCGATCCGGACCTCGAAGGTCCGCGGCCGACGCTGGAGGAGACACTGGGTCGCCAGGACGTGCTCGACCTCGGTCGACCCGATCCCGAAGGCGAGCGCGCCGAGGGCGCCGTGGGTCGAGGTGTGGCTGTCGCCACAGACGATCGTCATGCCCGGCTGCGTCAGCCCGAGCTCGGGACCGATCACGTGGACGATGCCCTGACGTGGCGATCCGAGGCCATGGATCGGGATCCCGAACTCGGCGCAGTTGGCCTCCAGCCTCCGTACCTGGGCCGCGGCGAGGTCGTCGAGGATCGGCAGGCTCCGATCGCTCGTCGGGATCGAGTGGTCGACCGTGGCGAGGGTCTGGTCGGGTCGTCGAACGGCGAGCCCGCGCTGGCGCAGGCCCTCGAACGCCTGCGGGCTGGTGACCTCGTGGACCAGGTGGAGGTCGATCCCCAGGACGTCAGGGCCCGGCTCGCCACGTTCGACGAGATGCTCGTCCCAGACCTTGTCGACGATCGTCCGAGGCATTGCGCCGGTGACGCTAGCCGACGCGTCAAGAGGCTTGCCTCGTCCCGCTAGACTCGGCGGCCACGACGGAGGGCGAAGTGGGGGCTGTGGCGAAGAAGGCAGGCGGGGGCGCCGGCGGCGGGACGGATCCTCGGGCGCTGAGCCGAGCCCTGCTCGATGGGCCGGAGCGGGCGCCCGCGCGATCGATGCTCCGGGCGATCGGCTACACCGACGACGATCTCGCCCGACCGCTCGTCGCGGTCTGTCACCCGTGGACCGACGTCATGCCCTGCAACGCCCATCTGCGCGACATCGCCGGGTGGGTCAAGGAGGGGGTCCGCGAGGCGGGCGGAACGCCGATCGAGTTCAACACGATCTCGGTCAGCGACGGCGTCAGCATGGGCACCGAGGGGATGAAGGCCTCCCTCGTGAGCCGCGAGGTCGTCGCCGATTCGATCGAGCTGGCCGTGCGCGGCCACCTCATCGACGGCGTCGTGGCGATCTCGGGCTGCGACAAGACCATCCCGGCCGCGATCATGGCGCTCGCCCGGCTCGACCGGCCCGGTCTCATGCTCTACGGCGGCTCGATCGCGCCCGGCCGGTGGCGGGGTCGGGACGTGACGATCCAGGACGTCTTCGAGGCGGTCGGAGCCCACGCGGCGGGTCGCCTCAGCGACGCCGACCTGCGCGAGCTCGAAGGGGTGGCCTGCCCCGGCGCCGGGGCCTGCGGGGGCCAGTTCACGGCGAACACGATGAGCGCCGTGGGCGAGGCCCTCGGGATCAGCCCGCTCGGGGCCAACTCGGTCCCGGCGCTCGTGCCCGAGAAGGCGGAGGTCGCCCGCGCTGCCGGGCGGCAGGCGATGGCCCTGCTCCGATCGGGCCTGCGGCCGTCCCGGATCGTCACCCGAGCCGCGATCGAGAATGCGATCCGGGTCGTGGCCGCGACGGGCGGCTCGACGAACGCGGTCCTCCACCTCCTCGCGATCGCTCACGAGGCAGGCGTGCCGCTCGAGATCGACGACTTCGACCGGATCAGCGCCGCCACTCCCCTCCTGGCCGACCTCAAGCCGGGCGGTCGGTTCGTCGCGACCGACCTGTACCGCGTCGGCGGCGTCGCGCTCGTCCTGCGGCGACTCCTCGACGCCGGCCGGCTCGATGGCTCGGCGATGACCGTGACCGGCCGGACGCTGGCCGAGGAGCTGGCCGAAGCATCGCTCGACGACGCCGACCGGGCGGTCGTCCACGCACTCGACGATCCGCTCAAGCCGACCGGCGGCCTCGTCATCCTCCATGGCAATCTCGCCCCCGAGGGCTGCGTCGTGAAGGTCGCCGGCCACGAGCGCCTGACGCACCGCGGCCCGGCGCGCGTCTTCGACTCCGAGGACGACGCCTTCGCCGCCGTGGCCGAGCGGCGGATCCAGCCCGGCGACGTCGTCGTCATCCGGTACGAAGGCCCGCGCGGCGGCCCGGGCATGCGGGAGATGCTGCACGTCACCGCCGCGATCGTCGGCGAGGGCCTCGGCGAGACGGTGGCCCTGCTGACCGATGGTCGCTTCTCCGGTGCCACCCGCGGCCTCATGGCCGGCCACGTCGCACCGGAGGCGGCGGTCGGCGGCCCGATCGCTGCGCTCCGCGACGGCGACGCGGTGCTGTTCGACCTCCCGGCCCGGCGCCTCGACGTCGAGCTCTCCGACGCGGCGCTGGCCGAGCGCCTCCGGGCCTGGCAGGCCCCGCCGCCGCGCTACCGCAGCGGGGTCATGGCGCGCTACGCGGCGCTCGTCTCGTCCGCCTCACGAGGGGCGATCACCGATCCGCCGGTGGCGGTTCCGGCCGCCGCCGCGGCGGTGGGGCTTGACAGGCCTGCTAGCGTCCCCGCCAAGTGACGTCACTGCTTCGCCGCTTCGCGTCCGCTGAGCTGATCCCCGGGACCCCGGGGCTCGGCCTTACGGTCGTCATCGTCGACACCATCGCCATCGTCGCCCTCACCGGGCGGCGGGACGGAGGCAGCGGGCGGCGGTAAGCACCGACAACCCGAAGATCCGAAGCCCGCCAGCCAACCGGCTCGGCGGGTTTCTTGTTCTTCCACACCCAGGCCAGAACCCGATGCGGAGCACAACAGCCCGATGACCTTCGCCCGCCAGGAGCCACGGCCATGACGGCCCTGCCGCGCCGCGCGGCCCGGGTGCGCGCCTACCCTCCGCCGGCCATCGTGCCGGCGCAGGCGCCCCGAATCGGCGCGCGAGCGCTGCTCGAGAGCCTCGTCGCGCGCGGGGTCACGACGATCTTCGGCTACCCGGGCGGGGCGACCCTGCCGATCTACGACGTCCTCCGCGAGTTCCCCATCCACCACGTCCTCGTGCGGCACGAGCAGGGCGCCGCCCATGCCGCCGATGGCTGGAGCCGGGTGACCGGCGGGGTCGGCGTGGCGATGGCCACCTCCGGGCCAGGCGCGATCAACCTCGTCACCGGCCTCGCGACGGCGATGATGGACTCGGTGCCGATGGTCGCGATCACCGGCAACGTCGCCCGGCCGCTCCTCGGCCGCGATGCCTTCCAGGAGACCGACATCGTCGGCATCGCCATGCCGATCACGAAGTACGCGACCATCGTGATGGACCCCGACGAGGTCCCGCTGGCGGTCGCGGAGGCATTCGTGATCGCCACGTCCGGGCGGCCGGGGCCGGTGCTGCTCGACTTCCCGAAGGACGTCCTCCAGGCCGAGACGTCCGTGCCGTTGCCCGGACCCGCCGACCTCCGACTGCCGGGCCTCCTTCGACCCGTGCGCGGCGATGTCCCCGCGGCGGATGACCTCGTCAGGCTCATCGCGGCCAGCGAGCGACCCTTGATCCTGGCCGGTCACGGCGTCCAGATCGCCGGCGCGCCGGACCTGCTCCGCGAGGTGGCCGAGCGAGCGGGCATCCCGGTCGCCCACACGCTCCTCGGGATCGGCAGCCTCGACGAACGCCACCCGAACTCGGTCGGCTATGCCGGGATGCACGGCTGGGTCCACGCCAACCGCGCCATCCAGCACTGCGACCTGCTCATCAACATCGGCGGCCGCTTCGACGACCGGATCACCGGCAAGACGAGCACCTTCGCGCCGGGCGCCCGGATCGTCCACGTCGACGTCGATCGCTCGGAGATCGGCAAGAACGTCCGGACGGACCTCGGGATCGTGGCCGATGCCGGCGACCTGCTCGCCGCGCTGCTGCGCCGGCTCCCGCCCGATCGCCCCGCGCCCAGGCGCGAGGCATGGTGGCGCCAGCTCGACGAGTGGCGGGCCATCGGCGAGGCGCGCCCGTGGCACGGTTCCGGGGCGTGGCGCGAGGGCCGCCTCTCGGCCGACTACGTCGTCGAGCAGATCGGCGAGGCGACCGACCACGTCGCGACGCTCGTCAGCGACGTCGGCCAGAACCAGATGTGGGCCGCCCGCTACTACGGCTTCCGGCGGCCGCTGGCCCACCTCTCCAGCGGCGGCCTCGGGACGATGGGCTATGCCGTCCCGGCGGCGATGGGCGCGGCCCTCGCGGAGCCGCAGCACGAGACCTGGGCGATCACCGGGGACGGCGGCTTCCAGATGACGATGCAGGAGCTCGCGACGATCGTGCAGGAGCAGATCCCGCTCCGGATCGCGGTCCTCAACAACCACAAGCTCGGGATGATCCGGCAGTGGCAGGAGATCATCTACGACGAGAACTACCACTCCGCTGAGCTGTTCGGGCCGGACCTCGTGCGCCTCGGCGAGGCCTACGGCCTGGCGGCGTTCCGGGCGACCCGCCCGGACGAGGTCCCGGGGGTCATCGCCGCGGCACGGTCGCAGCCGGGCCCGGCGCTCGTCGACTTCCACCTCGACGAGGCCCAGAACGTCTACCCGATGATGCTCCCGGGGCGGGGCCTGTCCGACATGGTCGAGCGAGGCCCCGAGGAGCCAGAGGCGTGACTGCCCTCCACGCGACCGACCGCGATGCCGCGGCGCCGAGGCACGTCGTCAGCGCGCTCGTGGTCGACCGACCGGGGACGCTGAACCGAGTCG
>DATEZX010000031.1:0-2122 GCA_035255225.1 Candidatus Limnocylindrales bacterium | reverse complement strand
GATGATCACACCCGGCTGGCGTACGTCGCCCACGTGCCCGACGAGAGCGCCCGGAGCGCGAGCCAGGCGCTGCTCGACGCCGCGGTCTGGTTCGCGGGTCACGGCGTCCGGATCGAGCGGGTCCTGACCGACATTCAATCTCTGTTGGCGTTCGCCTCCCACGCGGTCGGCCGGCCGTGGAAGGATGCGGGCGTCCGGCTCCCGTCCGCCATCGCTCAGTGACCGATCGGAGCGCCCAGCGACTCCTGGCCTGTTGATCACGCTGGCGGACGGGGCCACCGCCGGAGGACGGATCGCCCTGTTGGGAACCTGGTGACCACGACCGGCCTCGCCGGCTGTGCGTGGATCCCTGTTAGTGAATGTCTGGTGCCGATCTTCCTCATGCGGCGGCTGGCGGCCGGCGGCCACTCGACCGCAGGAAGGGGAGGCACCGTGCAACTCAGGCTTGGGATCGACATCGCCTGTCGAGCCGCCCACCAGGCGAGCCTCGCCGATGAACGGGGCGAGTTCGTCTGGACAGCCAGGTCGTTCCGGACGAGTGCCCAGGACCTCGAACGGCTCTGGGCGATGCTGCCCGAGATCGACCCGGCTGACGTCACCGTCGTGATGGAGCCGACGCGAAATGCGTGGGTTCCGCTCGCAGCGTGGTTCAGGCGACGGGGTGCGACCGTCGTCCTGGTCCCGCCCGAGCGAGCGGCCGACCTGCGCGCCTACTACGCCAAGCACACCAAGAGCGATCGGCTCGACTCGCGCCTGCTGGCCCGCCTGCCACTGCTCCACCCGGACGGTCTCCACCCCGAGCGAGGCCTCGGGCCCGGCGATGCGCTGCGCCGGGCCACCAAGCTCCACTCGTCGCTCGTCCTGCGTCGCGGCAAGTCGCTCGCTCGCCTCGACGCCCTGCTTGAGATCCTCGGTCCCGGCTGGCACCGGGCGTTCGAAGGCGACCTGGCCAACAAGACGCCGCTGCGCTTCCTGGCCGCCGGCTACGCCGACCCCGACACCGTTCGCCGCCTCGGCCGGGCTCGGCTCGGTCGGTTCTTCGCCCGTCACTCGCGAGGGATGTGGGGCGAGGCCGAGGCCGACGAGCTCCTGGCCGCCGCAGCCGAGACCCACGCGCTGTGGGCGGGCGAGCTCGAGTACCCGGACCTGGCCGAGGACATCGCCATCGAGGCGCGACTGGCGCTCGCGCTGACCGACGAGATCAAGGAGCTCGACGAGCGGATCGCGCTCCTGCTCGATCGCGCAGATCCGGCTGGGATCATCCGCTCCGCTCCGGGCGTGGGCGCCATCACCGGCGCGGCCATCCTCGGACGGCTGGGCGACCCGACGCGGTTCTCGTCACTCGCTGCCGCTCGATCGTTCACCGGGCTCGTCCCATCGCTCGACGCCTCGGGACAGGCCGGCCGCCACGGTGGCCCGACGAAGCGTGGTGATGCTGTGCTCCGCGAGGCGCTGTTCCTGGCGGCCGATCATGCCAGGCGCCTCGACCCATCACTGGCCGCGCGCTATCACCGGCTGATGACCGAGTCCGGCAAGCATCACACCTCGGCGCTCTGTCACATCGCTCCGGCCCTCCTCACCCGGATCATCGCCTGCTGGCGGACCGGCGAGCGCTACGCCCTGCGCGACCTCGACGGTCGAGCGGTCGATCCGATCGAGGCTCGAGCGATCATCGCCCGCCGCTACACCGTGCCCGCCGAGGTTCGAGCAAGGCAGACCCGAGTGCACCGCTCGCGAGGAACGGGCCGCCGAGAACAGAGGTCGCAAAGCGCCTCATCGGCCGACCCGTTCGCCGGGCACGCTATCACCGCGATGGCTTGACACCGATCGGGAACTCAACGGCTGGGCCTATACCCGCGGCCCGATCTACGCCGGCGCGATCGAGGCGATCGGCGCCCGCCACCGGCGGACCCGGCCGCATCGGCCGCAGACCAACGGCAAGGCCGAGCGGTTCATCAAGACCCTCCTCGCCGAGTGGGCCTACGGCCGGCTCTACCGAACCAACGACGAGCGGCTGGACGCCCTTCCGGCCTGGGTCGCCTACTACAACGACGAGCGGACCCACACCGCTCTTGGCGGCATCACCCCGTCGGCTGCGTTGGTCAACAACCTACGCGGGAAT
>DATEZX010000030.1:0-2000 GCA_035255225.1 Candidatus Limnocylindrales bacterium | reverse complement strand
GACGCTCGGGCGCGGGCCGGACGGCCGCTCGACGGACGTTGCGTCCGGCCGCGGCACGCCGGGATGGCTCGCGGCGACGCTCAACTACTGCTCCCGGTGCGGGGAGGAGCTCGTCTTTGGGCCGCTGCCCGAGGAGAACCGCGACCGTCTCGCGTGCGCGGCATGCGGGTTCGTCACCTACGTCAACCCACGGCTCGTCGCGACGACGATCCCCGTCACCGACGCCGGCGAGGTCGTACTGCTGCGGCGGGGGATCGAGCCCGGCTATGGGTCGTGGGCCCAGCCCGGCGGGTTCCTCGAGGTCGACGAGACGGTCAGCGAGGCCGCGGTCCGGGAGACGCTCGAGGAGATCGGGCTGCTCGTGGAGCCCGGCGAGATCGTCGGGCTGTATTCGCGGCTCGAGGCGGCGGTCGTCGTCGTGGCGTTCGAGTCGCGGATCGTCGGCGGCGAGCTGCGGACGAGCCCCGAGGCGATCGAGATCGGGACGTTCGCGGCAGACCGGATCCCGTGGGACGGGATCGCGTTCAAGACGACGTGGTGGGCGCTCCGCGACTGGGTCGCGCTCCGGCACCCCGATGTGCCGATACCCGCGGCGTTCCACGGCCGCATCGGGTTCTGAGAACGGGGTCATCGACCGGCGCTCGAGGCGTGGTACGCGGGGTCGCCGGCAGGCACCTGTGCGTGCGAGGCATGGTCCTCGGTGCACGCCGAGCCCTTTTCAACTTGCGTGGAAATCGTCCGGGTCGGTCCGGCATCGATCAGGCGGCGGCCACCTCCTTCTCGGGCTCGGCCTCGGACAGGATCCCGTCCGCGAAGCGGGCGCCGGCGACCACGAGCTCGACCAGATGGCGGCCCGCCAGCGGCTGCCAGCGGTCGGACAGACGCTGGACGATCTTGAACACGAGGTACAGCGCGTTGTCCCGTCGTCGGGCCCGTTTGGCGACCCGGGTCCGGAGGCGGACCCCGGCGAACACCGACTCGACCGGGTTGCTCGTGCGCAGGTGACGCCAGTGCTCGATCGGGAGGTCGTAGAAGCGGACGAAGTCATCCCAGTCGCGCAGCAGCGTGTCGGCCGCCGCCGGCTGGCCGAGGCGACGCAGCCAGGCCAGCAGCTCGTCGCGGGCGGCATCGCAGGCGGCCCGGGAGCTTGCCAGGTACACCCGCCGCAGGCGGCGCCTCGCCTCGGGCCACAGCCGCTCGGGGAGCTTGTCGAGGATGTTGAGGACCCGGTGGTTCCAGCACCGCTGGTGCCAGGTCTCGGGGTACACGTCGCGCAGCGCCGCCCACAGCCCGAGCGCGCCGTCGCCGACCGCCAGCCGGGGCGCCTCGAGGCCCCGGTCCCGCAGCCCGCGCAGCAGTTCGGCCCAGCTCTCGCGGCTCTCGCGGTAGCCGAGCTCGAGCGCGAGCAGCTCCTTGGACCCGTCCTGGCGGGCACCGACCACGACCAGCAGGCAGCTCGTCTCGGGCTCGAGCCCGGCGTCGAGGTACACGCCATCGGCCCACAGGTAGGCGTAGCGGGCGGGCAGCGGCCGGCGGCGCCACGCCTGGTACTCCGCCTGCCACTCGTCCTTGAGGCGCAGCACCGTGTTGGGCGACAGCGGTGCCCGCTCGCCCACCAGGCTGCGGAACGCGGGCTCGAAATCGCCCGAGGACAGGCCCTCGAGGTACAGCCGGGCGAACAGCGCCTGGGTGGTCCGGCTCCAGAAGCGGCGGTGGGGCAGGATCCGCGAGCGGAACGCCGGCTCGTCGAGCGGCACGTCGGCCACCCGCGGCGCACGGACCGGCACCGACCAGGTGCCGACCCCGATCTCGCGCGGCCGGGCGTAGCCGTTGCGGTAGCCGCGCCGGCGGGCGCCTCGCTCGTAGCGGCCGCGACCGAGGAACGCGTCGACCTCGGCGGCAAGGGCCCGCTCCAGCATCCGTCGGATGGCCTCGCGGGCGAGCTCTTCGAGACTCTGGCCGATGACCTCCGGGTGATCCCACCCGGCCGGACTTTGGTA
>DATEZX010000029.1:0-2294 GCA_035255225.1 Candidatus Limnocylindrales bacterium | reverse complement strand
GCCTCGGCGAGACGCGGGAGGGACGACGCCTCGGGCCGCGGCAGCGGGCCGTGCTGGAGGACCTCGATGCCGCCGGGCGAGCGGCGATTCCCGCCCCCGAGCTCGCGGAGCGCCACGGCGCGGGGGCCGTCGCGGGGCTCGCGCGCCGAGGCCTCGTCGCGATTGACGTCACCGAGGCGCCGCGACGCCCGCTCGCCGCGCGCCCGCCGGCGTCACGCGGCTCGCGACCGCCGACGGCCGAGCTGACGCCGGAGCAGGCGGAGGCGGTCGAGGCGATCGGCGAGGCGATGACCGGCCGGGACACCCGGCCGGTCCTGCTCGACGGCGTCACCGGCGGCGGCAAGACCGCGATCTACAGCGAGGCCCTCGGGATGTCACTCGCGGCCGGCCGGCCCGGCTTGATCCTCGTCCCCGAGGTGGCGCTGGCACTGCCGCTGATCGACCGCCTCCGTGCCGACCTGGGGGCACGGGTGGCGGTCCTGCACAGCGCCCTCGGCGAAGGGGAACGAGCCGACGAGTGGCGACGCATCCGGGCCGGCGACGTCGACATCGTCGTCGGGACCCGAGTCGCCCTGCTGGCGCCGCTCGCCGACGTCGGCCTGGTCGTCGTCGACGAGGAGCACGACCCGGCCTACAAGAGCGATCGGACGCCGCGGGTGCAGGCCCGCGACACCGCGATCGAGCTCGGCCGGCTCGCCGGTGCGGCGGTCGTCCTCGGCTCGGCGACGCCGTCGGTGGAGAGCGAGGGCCATGCCCGCGCGGCTCGGTACCGCCGGATCCGGCTGTCCAGCCGGCCGAGCGGCCGATCGCCCCTCGTGACGGTCGTCGATCTCCGCGCCGAGCTCGCCGCGGGCGTGACGACGATGGTCTCCCGCGAACTCGCGGCGGCCATCGAGGGCCTGGGTCCCGGCGAACAGGCGATCCTGGTCATCAATCGCCGAGGTACCGCATCGGTGGTCCTGTGTCGCGACTGCGGGCACGTTCAGGCCTGCCCGGACTGCGGCCGGCCGCTGGTCTACCACCAGGCCGGCGGGACCCTGCGCTGCCACCACTGCGGCCGGGCGTGGCCGCTGGCCAGCCGTTGTCCCGTGTGCGATTCGTCGCGGATCCGGTATCTCGGTGGCGGCACGGAGCGGCTCGAGCGGGAGCTCCGCGACCGCTGGCCGCGCCTCCGCGTCGGCCGCCTCGACCGGGACGTCGTCGAGCGCCGGGGAGCGGCCGCGCGCGTCGTCGACGCCTTTGCCGCCGGTCGGCTCGACGTCCTCGTCGGCACGAGCCTCGTGACGAAGGGCCTCGACATCCCGGCGGTGACGCTCGTCGGCGTCGTGTCCGCCGACGTGGCCCTGAACCTGCCCGACGAGCGCGCGGCCGAGCGGACCTATCAGCTGCTCGCCCAGGCTGTCGGCCGTGCCGGGCGGGGCGAGACCCCGGGCCGGGCGATCATCCAGACCTACCAGCCCGAGCACCCGGCGATCGTCGCGGTCGGCGCGGCCGACCCGTCGGGGTTCTATGACGCCGAGCTGGACCTGCGACGGCAGTTCGACTCGCCGCCGTTCGCCGAGCTCGTGAAGCTGACGGTGGCGATCCCCGATCGAGAGGCCGCCGAAGCTGCCGGCCGCGAGCTCGTCGCGACGCTCCGGGCTCGGGCGGAGCGCGTCGACGCCCGCGTCACGATCTCCGGCCCGGCGCCCGCCTTCATCGCCCGGCGCGCCGATCGGTGGCGCTACAACGTCGTCTTGCGCGGCGAGCACCCGGCGACGCTCCTCGACGGCCCGCTCGGCCCGCCGTGGTCCGTGGACGTCGATCCCGATTCGCTCCTGTGAGGGTTCGGGACCGTCGGCCCGTGACCGAATCGGCCAGCGGTCGTAGGATCGCCCGACCACCACGAGAGGAGATCCGTCATGAGCGACGAGACCCCGAAGCCGGAGACCGGCGACGAGACGTTCTGGGAGGAGCCTGCGGCCCCGGGCCAGGGTCGCGAATGGATGACCCAGCTGCAGCAGATGATCGAGCAGCTCGCCACCCAGGCGGCGCCGGTGATCCGCGAGGTCGGCGCGAAGGCCGCTGAGCTCGCCGCCCTGGCCGGCGAGAAGGCCGGGCCGGTCGCTCATCGTGCCGCCGAGCTGACGACCGAGGCGGGCCTGAAGCTGGCCGAGCGATCGCGGGACTTCGCCGCCGAGATCCGGCGCGACCAGGCGGCCCGCGGCGAGCGCCCGACGACCGAGGAGTCCGAGCCCGCGGGCGAGGCCGCCACGACCGACGCCGAGGCGCCGGCGAGCGAGGAGACCAAGACC
>DATEZX010000028.1:0-2939 GCA_035255225.1 Candidatus Limnocylindrales bacterium | reverse complement strand
CTCCTCGACCGTGATGACGCCGTCCTTGCCGACCTTGTCCATGACCTCGGCGATGATCTCGCCGACCTCAGGATCCGCGGCGGAGATGGCGGCGACGGCCGCGATCTGGGCGCGGTTGTCGACCGGGCGCGCGACGCGCTTGATCTCGGCGACGACGGCCTCGACGGCCTTCTCGATGCCGCGCTTGACGACCATCGGGTTGGCCCCGGCGGTCACGACGCGCAGGCCCTCGGAGACCATCGCCTGGCCGAGGACGACCGCGGTGGTCGTGCCGTCGCCGGCGACGTCGTCGGTCTTCGTGGCGACTTCCTTGAGGAGCTGGGCGCCCATGTTCTCGAACGGGTCCTCGAGCTCGATGTCGCGGGCGATCGTCACGCCGTCGTTGGTGATCGTCGGCGAGCCGAACTTCTTGTCGAGGACGACGTTGCGGCCCTTCGGGCCGATCGTGACGCGGACCGCGTCGGCGAGGCGGTCGATGCCCTTCTTCAGGGAGCGACGGGCGGTCTCATCGAAGTACAGCTGCTTTGCCAAGGTAAGCCCTCCAGGGGGTGTGTCGGGGACTGCTGGTTGACTGCCGCGGGACGCCGATTACTCGGCGACGACCGCGAGGATGTCCTTCTGGCTGACGATGAGGAGGTCCTCACCCTCCAGCTTGAACTCGGTGCCGGCGTACTTGCCGTAGAGCACCTTCTGGCCGACCTTGACGTCCATCGCCGTGCGCTTGCCCTCGGCGTCGAACGCGCCCGGCCCGACTGCGAGGATCATCCCCTCCTGGGGCTTCTCCTTGGCGGTGTCCGGCAGGACGATGCCGCTCTTGGTCATCTCCTCGCGGGCCATCGGCTTGACGACCACGCGATCGCCCAGCGGCTGGAGCTTGGTCTCGGACTTCGTGGCAGTGGCCAAGGTGTTTCCTCCTGGGGGACGGCCCGAGCCGTCCGAACCTATCCGTGTGGCGCAGCGCGCCATGGTCATGTCACGCGGGCGTGCCCCGCGCCGGTGCCTTGCGGCGAGCTCCGGTCCGCGCCTCCGACATCCTCTTCGTCGGGCCAGCAGACCACCGGAGCCGAGCCGATTAGCACTCTCGGTGTGAGAGTGCTAGCAATAGTAGGAGGCGGCCTCCGAGGGTGTCAACCGGGCGGCGTCAACGCCCGGCGAAGAGCGCATCGATCCGGGCGATGGAGCGGTCGATCTGGAACTCCGTGACGCGCCCGAGATCGACCAGCTCGACGATCCGGTCGATGGCCTTGCCCACGACGCCGGGGTCGTACGACTGCTGGTTTGCGAACAGGAGGAGGTCGTCCCCCGCCTCGAGCGCGAGCGCGATCGCATCGCCGAACCCGAACGCCTCGGTGATCGCCGCCGCGCCCATGTCGTCGGTGACGACGGCGCCGTTGAACCCGAGCTCGTTTCGGAGCAGGTCGGTCACGGTGGCCTTCGACAGGGATGCGGGTGCACTCGGGTCGATCTGGCCGTTGACCACGTGGGCGGCCATGACGAGGTCGACGAGGCCATCCTTCAGCAGCGCTCGATACGGGTCGAGCTCGACGCCGGTCCACGTCTTCGTGACGTCCGCCACGCCGAAATCCGTGTTGGTCGATGCGCTGCCGAGGCCCGGGAAGTGCTTGAGGGCTGTGCGGACCCCATGCGCACGGTGCGCCCGAACCTCGATCGCGGCGTCTCGCCCGACGAGCGCGGGGTCGGCCGAGAAGGAGCGGTCCAGCGCTCCGACCGCGGGATTCGCGGGGTTGACGTTGACGTCGACGACCGGGGCGAAGTTGAGGTTGATCCCGGCGTCCTCGAGCGTCGCGGCGATCCCGTCCGCCCAGGCGGTGACGGCCGCATCGCCCTGGGCCCCGATCGCCTCCTCCGACGCCACCGCGGGGTATCCCCATGTCGGCGAGAGCCGGGTCACCAGGCCGCCTTCCTGGTCGATCGCCACGATCAGCTCGCGATCGGCGGCGAGGGCCTTGAGATCGGCCACGAGGCGCCGGACCTGGTCCGGGCCGTGCACGTTGCGGGCGCCGCCGGTCGTCTGGTCGCGGTCGAACAGGATCACGCCGCCGAGCCCGTCGGCGATGGCGTCGCGCACCCACGGGGCGTCCTCGACGCTGAGCCCGCGGAAGCCGACGACCAGCAATCGGGCGATGCGCTGCCGGAGCGGGAGTGGCGTTGGCCTCGCCGACGGGGCCGCCGTCGGCGATTCGGGCGTCGATGTCGCGGGCGCGTGGCTCGGACCTTCGCCCGTCGGCGTCGGCACCGCGGAGGGGCCGAGTGTCGCTGCGGGCGAGCAGGCGCTCAGGGCAAGTCCGCCGGCAAGGCCCGCGATGCCGCGGAGGAACGTCCGGCGCGAGAGCGATCTCTCGGCGGTCACGCCACTGGTCGCGAGCGGAACAGGCGGTCGTACGCGCCCACGAGATGGTCGTCCGCCCACTCGCTCGTCGCGGCCGCCCGCCGTTCGCCAACCCATGCACCAGTGATGCCGACGAACGCCGGTTCGTTTCGCCCGCGGGGCGCTCCAGGCGGGGAGAGGAATGGCGAGTCCGTCTCGACCAGCAGCCGATCGGGCGGCACCAGCGGCACGACCTCCGCGGTTGCCTCCTCGCCGTTGCGAAACGCGAGGCCGGAGATCGAGATCGCGAGGCCCAGGTCGAGCACCCGGCGCGCGTAGTCGACCGAGCCCGAGAACGAATGGATCACCCCCTGCGCCGGCGCCGCATTCAGCTCTGCGAGGATCGCCTCCTGGGCGTCGGACCGGCCGACCGCGGAGCGCACGTGCAGGATCGCGGGCTTGCCGGTCTCGAGCGCGAGCGCCAGGTTCCGGCGGAGGTTGACGAGCTGGTCCGGGATCGGCGAGAAGACGCGGTCGTAGTCGAGCCCCGTCTCCCCGATCGCCACGACTCGCGGATGGAGGGCGAGCTCGACGATCCGCGTCCAGCCCG
>DATEZX010000027.1:0-2006 GCA_035255225.1 Candidatus Limnocylindrales bacterium | reverse complement strand
ATCCTCGACCGTGCCGGCGCGATCGAACGGGCCCGGATCGCCGCCGGTCGACCGTCGGTCCGGTTCGCGCTGAACCTGACCCCGGCAAGCCTGTTGGATCCGCACTTCGAGCCGACGGCGTTCGCGAACCTGGTCCGCCAGGCGGGGCTCCAGCCGCGGCAACTCACGCTGGAGTGCACCGAGCAGCAGGCCGTCGCCGACGTCGTGCCGTTGCAGCGGGCGGTCAAGGCGTTCCGGCGCCTCGGCTTCGGCTTCGCGATCGACGACGCCGGCGCGGGGTACGCCAGCTTCTCGCTGATCGCGGCGCTGCGCCCGACCGTCATCAAGATCGACCGCGACATCGTGGCCGGGATCGCCCGCGACGATGCCAAGCAGGCGCTGGTCGAGGCGTTCGTCTCATTCGGACGACGCATCGGCGCCCGCCTCCTCGCGGAGGGGATCGAGCGGCGTGCCGATCTCGCCGCCTGCACGAACCTGGGTGTCGATCTCGGGCAGGGCTTCCTCCTCGGCCGGCCCGCGGCCGAACCGATGGTGCCTCGTCCCATGGAGACGCTCCGTCTCGACGCCGCCCAGGGCGTCGTCCACGACGCCGCGCGAGGGACCGCGCGGCGGGCCGTCGCCCGCCCCGTCGTCGTCCCGACCGACTGACCGCCCGCCCCGGCGGCAACGCCGGCCGGGTCGCCCGCGTACCATCGCGAGATGGATGACACGACGGACGCCTTGCCCCCGCTCACGGACGCGTTGCGCTCGTTCCTGGGCGAACCTCACTTCGCGACGATCGCGACGATCGACCCGGACGGCACGCCTCGCCAGGCGGTCATCTGGTACACGCTCGATGGCGACGAGATCGTCATCAACAGCGCGATGGGGCGTCGCTGGCCGGCGAACCTGCTCCGCGACGCGCGGATCTCGATCGCGATCACGGATCACCGTGACGGCTACCGATGGGTCGGCATGAGTGGCCGGGTGACCGCGGTCCACGATCAGGCCACCGCCCAGGCCGACATCGCGGCGATGGCCCGCCGGTACCACGCCGACGAGCCCGATGAGGCCGAGCGGCTCATCCGCGACCGCTTCGAGCGCCAGGAACGGGTGAGCTTCCGCTTCCGCGTCGGCGCGGTCCACGACCACCTCGACTGAGCGGTCCGACCGCGATGCGCTTCGGTCTCCAGCTGTGGTCGCAGTCGACCGACTGGCCCGGCTTCCGCGATGCGGCCCTCGCCGCCGAGGCGGGCGGCTGGGACTCGATCTGGACGTGGGATCACCTGCTCGCGATCTTCGGCCCGTGGGAGCAGCCGATCTTCGAGGGCTGGACGACGATGGCCGCGCTCGGCCCGATCACGACGCGGGTGCGGCTCGGGCTGATGGTCGGAGCCAACACCTTCCGCAACCCCGGGCTGACCGCCAAGCTCGCCACCACGCTCGACCACGTGTCGGGCGGCCGGGCGGTGCTCGGCATCGGCGGCGCGTGGTTCGAGCGGGAGCACGACGCCTTCGGCATCGACTTCGGGGCGAGCCCGGGTCGGCGCCTCGACTGGCTCGACGAGTCGGTCGTGGTCATGCGCCGCCTCCTCGATGGCGAGCGGTTCTCACACGAGGGCCCGAGTTACACCTTCCACGATGCCCTGAACGCGCCGCGGCCCGTCCAGGCCCACCTGCCGATCCTCATCGGTGGGTCCGGACGCCGCAAGACCCTCCGAACGGTCGCCTCGCATGCCGATGCCTGGAACACGTCGGGGACGATCGATGAGGTGCGTGACGCCCTGACGACGTTGGAGGCCCATGCGACCGACGTCGGCCGCGACCTGGCCACCCTCGAGAAGACGGTCAGCCTCCCCATCGTCATCGACGACGACGCGGACGCGGCGCACGCCCGGATGGAGGCGCTCATGGCGGCCAACGGCGTCACGAGCATGGGCGCCGTCCCGCATCTCTGGGGCTCGCCGGCGGTGGTCGCGCAGGCGATCCGGCCGTACCGCGATCTCGGGTTCGGGACCGTCATCGTG
>DATEZX010000026.1:0-5655 GCA_035255225.1 Candidatus Limnocylindrales bacterium | reverse complement strand
ATCCCACCGATGAGGTCGGACAGGGTCGGATTGAGCATCAGGTTGTCGAGGGTGTTGCCGTGGGCCGTCCCGATGAGCTGGACGCCGCGCTCGGCGATCGTCCGGGCGGCCACGGCCTCCAGCTCGGTCCCGATCTCGTCGATGACGATGACCTGGGGCATGTGGTTCTCGACGGCCTCGATCATGACCTCGTGCTGGAGCGACGGCGTCCGGACCTGCATCCGGCGGGCCTTGCCGATGGCCGGATGGGGGATGTCGCCGTCGCCCGCGATCTCGTTGCTCGTGTCGACGACGACGACCCGCTTGTTGAGGTCGTCGGCGAGGACCCGGGCAGCCTCGCGGAGCATCGTCGTCTTGCCGATGCCCGGGCGACCCATGATCAGGATCGACTTCCCGGTCTCGACGAAGTCCGAGATGATCTCGATCGTGCCGTAGACGGCCCGGCCGATGCGGCACGTCAGGCCGACGATCTTGCCGTTGCGGTTGCGGATGGCGCTGATCCGGTGGAGCGTCCGCTCGATCCCCGCCCGGTTGTCGTCGCCGAAGGTCCCGATATGCTCGACGACGTAGCTGAGGTCGGCCTCGCCGACCTCGCGATCGAGGAGCGTCACCTCGGAATCGGGGAAGCGCGCCTCCGGCCGGCGGCCGAGGTCCATGACGACCTCGATGACGCCCTCCCGGTCGGGCAGGGCGTGGATCGCTCCGACGATCTCCGGCGGGAGAGCGGCGAGCAGGACGTCGAGGTCGTCGATCGTCTCGCGGTCAGCCACGAGTGACCTCCCAGGGCCTGACCGCGGCCGGGACGAGCGCCGGGTCGGCGACGCGGGCAAGGGTCTCCTTCACGAGCAGCGTGACCGTCGCGATCTCGCCGAAGCCGGCCTCCTCGAGACGGCGATCGATCGGCGCCTCGTAGGTTCGCACGGGCGCGATGACTCCGTGATTCGGGCGTCGGCCGCCACCCGAGCTCCGGGTCGAGCCGGCGGCGATCGCCCCGAGGCCGTAGGCGATGAGGTCCGACGCGTCGACCTCCGGGCGGGCGAGGACCTTGAGGTAGTGCGGCTGGTCCTCCAGCGCGACCCCGACCTGGACCATGCCGTCGAGACGCCCGCCGCCGGGTGCCTCCTGGACGAAGCCATCGAGGTCGGCGAAGCGCAGGATCGGGGCCATCGAGCTGCGTGGCACCCGCCAGCTCGTACCCTGACGCTCCCAATCGGGCGCTCGGAAGCCCTCGATGCGCTGGACCGGCAGGGGCGTGACCGAGGCGTACAGCTGGTGGAGATCGTGGGCATCGACCGGTCGCGCCGGGCGGATGCGCGCCTCCCCGGCGAGCTCGTCAGACCACGGTGTCGGGAGGGCCTCCTCGGCGGCGCGGTACATGACCCGTTCCTCGCCATACCGGGCGAAGCCGGCCTGCATGAACAGCTCGACGTTGTCGTCCTGATCGGCGCAGGCGACGTTGAAGCGGCTCGCCCCGCGGCGCTGGCCCTCCCGCAGGATCTGCTGGACCAGCCGGTAGCGGACCTCACCGGAGCCCTGCCGCGGCTGCCCGAGTTCGGAGTCGCCCGGCCCGACGGCGTCGAGCTCGACGATCGTCCAGTCGTCGCGCCAGTTCTCCCGCTCCGCCCGGACCAGTCCGGCGACGTGGCGGTCGGCCTCGTAGACGTACAGCAGGTCGTGGGGCCGGAAGGCCACGAGCGGGAGTCGGAACAGGCTGAACATCCCGATCGGTGGGCCGTTGACCGGCAGGCCGAGCGAGCGAGCGCCGGCATCGCCGCTCTGCGACAGCCGTGACAGCTCGCCCAGCGCCGGCAGGTCGGTCAGGCGTGCGGGCCGGACCTTGCCGCCAAGCCGCCCCGCGCGTGGCTCGGTCATCGAATGGCGCTCAATGCGCTCGCGGTGGCAGTCCTCATCTGACGCTCGCTCGC
The DNA here is from genome assembly GCA_035255225.1 of Candidatus Limnocylindrales bacterium. Classification (GTDB taxonomy): domain Bacteria; phylum Chloroflexota; class Limnocylindria; order Limnocylindrales; family CSP1-4; genus UBA5189. The sequence continues at coordinate 3,730 of DATEZX010000026.1, read as the reverse complement.
CGCGTGGGATGGCGGCGCCGGCCGGCGCCCTCGGCCGGCTCGGCGTGCTCGGCGGCCATCGTCGCGAGGAGACGGTGGAAGCGGGTCTCGCCGGCGAGCTCCGGGTGGAACGCCGTCGCCAGGATGTTCCGCTCCCGGACGGCCACGATCCGGCCGTCCTCGAGCCGGGCCAGGACGTCGACGCCCTCGCCGGGGCGCTCGATGATCGGCGCCCGGATGAAGACGCCATGGACCGGCTGGTCGCCAAGGACAGGGACCGACAGCTCGGTCTCGAACGAGTCGAGCTGCCGCCCGAAGGCATTCCGCCGAACCGTGACGTCGAGCAGCGGAAGGACCTCCTCGTCGCCGTCCGCGATGTCGCGCGACAGGATGATCATCCCGGCGCACGTTCCGTACAACGGGGCCCCGCTGCGGGCCAGGGCGAGAATCGGTTCCCGCAGGCCCCAGCGGACGATGAGGCGGCGCATCGTCGTCGACTCGCCGCCCGGCAGGATGAGCCCGTCCAGGCCGTCGAGATCGCGCGGCAGCCGGACCTCGACCCCGTCGACCCCGATCGCTCGAAGCGTGGCGAGGTGCTCCGCGAAGTCGCCCTGGACCGCGAGAACGCCGATCCGAGGCGCGTTCCCGCGCATCGGAGCTACCAACCGCGGACGGCCAGCCGCTCGGACTCCGGGATCTGCTCGAGGGCGAGGCCCCGCATCGGCGAACCGAGGCCCTTGCTGACCTCGGCCAGGATCTTCGGGTCGTCGAAGTGGGTCGTGGCCTGGACGATCGCGTTCGCCATCCGGGCCGGATCCTCGCTCTTGAAGATCCCGGAGCCGACGAACACGCCCTCCGCGCCGAGCTGCATGACGAGGGCGGCGTCGGCCGGGGTCGAGATCCCGCCGGCGACGAAGTTCACGACCGGCAGCTTGCCGTCGCGGGCCACGCCGGCCACGAGGTCGTACGGCGCCTGGATCTCCTTGGCGGCGACGAACAGCTCGTCGTCGCGCATGCCCTGGAGGCGGCGGATCTCGGCGAGCACGGCGCGCAGCTGGCGCACGGCCTCGACAATGTTGCCGGTCCCGGCCTCGCCCTTGGTCCGGATCATGGCCGCGCCCTCGCTGATCCGGCGGAGGGCTTCGCCGAGGTTCCGGCAGCCACACACGAACGGGACCTTGAAGGCGTGCTTGTCGATGTGGTTGGTCTCGTCGGCCGGGGTGAGGACCTCGGACTCGTCGATGTAGTCGACGCCGAGGGCCTCCAGGATCTGGGCCTCGACGAAGTGGCCGATCCGGGCCTTGGCCATGACCGGGATGGTCACGGCGTCCATGATCCCCTGGATGATGGCCGGGTCGGACATCCGGGCCACGCCGCCGGCGGCGCGGATGTCGGCCGGCACGCGCTCGAGGGCCATGACGGCCACCGCCCCGGAATCCTCGGCGATCTTCGCGTGGTCAGGGGTGACGACGTCCATGATCACCCCGCCCTTGAGCATCTGGGCGAGGCCCTTCTTCGTGGCCCAGGTCGACGTCTCGACGGTCATGGGTATCGCGGGTTCCTCGTAGCGGGCGCCGCTGCGCCGGGCGGGCGGCGCATGGGCAGACGCGCCGACCGTTCGTTGATTATCGCATGCCCCTCGCCGCACTCCCGTTGCCGGGCTGTCCCGTTCGTGTCGCGAATCGGGCGCGCCAACCGGCGCGGCGTGGCTGGTACGACCGCCCGGGGAGCGCGTCAGCGCCCGACGGTCCGGACCACTCCCGACATGAGCTTCGTGGCCCGCCTGGCCGCCGTCGGCGACAGGCGCGACACCGCCTGGACGAGCTCGAGGACGTCCTCGTCGGGCAGCCCGCCGAGCAGCCGGACGAGTCGCATGATCGCCTCGTCGTCGACCTCGCCGACCAGCCGCAGCGCCCGCTCGAGCTCCCGCGGCTCGAGGCGCGGCACGAGCCCGACGGCGCGATCGAACAGCCGGACGAAGACGAGGAAGGTGGACAGCCAGTCGCGGAGTCCGGCCAGCTCGGGATCGCCCGGGCTCGCCTGGGCCGCCCCGTTGGCCTCGGCGGCGGTGCGCTCGAGGACCGCGATGATCGGGTCGCCCTCGCGGACCTTGCGCTCCGCGACGACCCGTCCGAACCACCGCCAGTGGTCGCCCACGGCCTGGAACGCCACGCCGGCCGGCCCGCGCCGGCCGATCCGGCGGGGTTCCGCGACGCGCTCGATGAGGCCCCACGCCTCGCCCTCCGCGAGGGCCAGGCTGGCGGCCCGGTGGGAGAGCCCAAGGGCCTCGCGGACCTCGCGTTCGGTGAGCGGCGCCTGGCGGGCGAGGAGGTAGGCCTGGACGCGGGCGATGGCCGGCGCCACGCCCCACGCGGCGCCCATCTCGCCCCAGGCGTCGGCGAGGCGGACCCGGATCTCCTCGGCCCGACTGCCGGCCGTGGCGCTCGCCTGGGCGGTGCCCGCGCGGCTGCGCTCGGACGCGGGCTGGAGGAGGGCCTCGGCGCGCTGCGCGCTCACGGCCTGAGGGTACCTCGCATGAGAACTTGCCACTTGACGCTAGCACATTTCAGTCGTAAAACGTGCTAGTCCAAAGTAGCACGTAGAAAGAGCTTGATGCCCAGCCCTTCGTGGCTCGCGATCGTCGGGGCCGTCCTCTACGGATGGCTCGCACGCATCGTCACGGTCCCGGCGGCGGCGATCTGGGCCGCAGCGATGCGCCTCGTGACTGCGCGGTCGGGGATCCCCGCGTGAGGCGGATCGTCATTGCCGGCGGCTCGGGCATGATCGGACGGCATCTCACGGTTGCCCTGCTCGCGGACGGCTACGCCGTCGACGTCCTGACGCGGGCGCCGTCTCGCACTCGATTGCCGAGGGGCGCGCGAGCCGTCGCCTGGCAAGGCGCTCCGACCAGGCAGCTCTCGAGCGTCCTCGCCGGCGCCGAGGCGATCGTCAACCTGGCCGGCGAGTCGATCGGGCCGCGACCGTGGACGCCCGCGCGCAAGCGCGCCATCCGGGACAGCCGGGTGCGGGCCACCGCCGCCATCGTGAATGCGGTGAGCGCCCTGCCGGCGGCGGAGCGGCCACGGGTGCTCCTGAGCGCCTCGGGCACCGACGTGTACGTCGGCCGCGACGACGTGCCGGCGACGGAGTCCACGCCTCCCGGGGACGACTTCCTCGCGCGAGTGTGCATCGAGTGGGAGGCCGCGGCCTTCGCCGCCGCGGACCTGGGGGTCCGCGTCGTGATCGTTCGACAGGCCTTCGTGCTGGCACGCGAGGCCGCGGTCCTCGGGCTCATGGCACTGCCGTTCAGGCTGTTCGCGGGGGGACCGATCGGGTCCGGCCGGCAGTGGTTCAGCTGGGTCCACGTCGACGACCTCGTGGCCCTGTACCGCTGGGCTCTCGCCGATGATGGCGTCGAGGGCGTCATCAACGCAGCCGCTCCGGAGCCGTGCCGGAACGCCGACCTGGCGGCTGCGATGGGCCACGTCCTCGGTCGGCCGAACTGGCTTCCGGCACCGGCCTGGGCCGTCCGCCTCGCCCTCCGCGACCAGTCGACCCTCGTCCTCGGCTCGCGGCGAGCCGTGCCGGCCCGGGCCCTCGAGGCAGGGTTCGGGTTCGCCTACCCGGAGCTCCAGGCCGCTCTCCGGGAAGCGCTCGGCGGCCGGTGACGGGCTGGATTTCGGGGGTCGGGCCAGCGGCCCTGGCCGTCCGGCACGTCCGACACGCCCGGCGCCGCTGAGGGGCGACCCGC
>DATEZX010000025.1:0-8337 GCA_035255225.1 Candidatus Limnocylindrales bacterium | reverse complement strand
GCGGACCGACCGGCTGATCGCATGCCGGACGTTCAGCCCGCCGATCTCCTCGCCGGCGGGAGCCCGCGAGATCCGGCCGCGGCTCGGCTTGAAGCCGAAGACCCCGCAGCACGACGCAGGGATTCGGAGCGAACCCGCGCCGTCTCCGCCGTGCGCCGCGGGGACCATCCCGGACGCCACGGCCGCGGCGGAGCCGCCCGACGAGCCGCCCGTCGTCAGGGTCGGGTCCCAGGGATTGTGGGCCGGGCCGAACAGCTCGGGCTCGGTCGTCGAGTGGTTCCCGAACTCCGGGGTGTTGGTCCGGCCGACGATGATCAGGCCAGCCTCCCGATAGCGGCGGACGAGCGGGGAATCAACCGTGGGCCGGTGGTCACGGAGGGCCCGCGAGCCCATCGTCTCGGGCACCCCGGCCATCGCCGCCCCGAGGTCCTTGACGAGGAACGGCGTGCCCGCGACCGGCGTCGCCGGCCGCCGGCCGGAGGCCATCGCCGCGGCCTCGCGGCGCGCCTCGTCGTAGACCGTCGCGACGACGGCGTTCAGCCGCGGGTTGAGGGCCTCGATCCGGGCGATCGTCGCGTCGACGAGCTCGAGCGGGCTCGCCTCGCCGCGTCGGACGAGCTCGGCCTGCCCGATCAGGTCGAGGTCGGCCAGCCCACTGGACGGCAGCCCGCTCACCCCAGGGCTCGGAAGGCGTCGGTCTCGAAGACGGGCTCGCCGTCAAGGAGGGTGGCGATGATGGTCGCGTCGCCGATCGGACCGGCCGCTCGGTCGAGGACGTCGCGGTCGAGGATCGCCAGGTCGGCGCGCTTCCCGAGCTCGAGGCTGCCAGTCTCGTCGTCGAGGTGGTTGACGTAGGCGGTCCCGCTCGTGAACGCCGCGAGCGCATCGAGGACATCGAGCGCCTGCTCGGGGAGGAACGGCTCGCCGCCCCGCTGGGCCGGCGCGACGCGGTTGACGGCCGCCTCGACCTGCATCGGGACGTTCGGCGTGCTGACCGTCCAGTCACTGCCGCCGGCGATCCGGGCGCCGGCGCGTCGCAGGTCGCCGAACGGGTACTGAAGGCCCGTCCGCTCCGCGCCGAGGAACGGCACCGTGAGGTCGTCCATCTGGGGCTCGTGGGTCGCCCACAGGGGCTGGATCGTGGCGACCGCCCCGAGCTCCGCGAAGCGTGGGATGTCGGCCGGGTCGACGACCTGGAGGTGGGCGAGGTGGTGGCGGTGGTCGGACCGGCCGTTCGTCGCCTGGGCTCGCGCGACGGCGTCGAGGCCCTGTCGGACCGCCCGGTCGCCGAGGGCGTGGAAGTGGACCTGGAAGCCGAGGGCGTCGAGGCGGGTGACGGCCTCGTCGAGGAGCGGCGGTGCGACGAAGTCGATCCCCGAGTTGCCGGTCGGCCGGCCGTGGGCGTCGAGGTACGGCGCGAGCATCGCTGCGGTGAAGTTCTCGGCGACCCCGTCGAGCATGATCTTCACGGTGTCGGCACGAAGGCGGCCGAGGCGCCCGCGGGGCCCCGTCGCGCGGCGCCGCTCGGCGATCGAGTCGACCTGCTCGAGACCCTGCTCGCGCTCCCACCAATGGCAGGCGGTGACCCGCGCCGTCAACTGGCCCGCCGCCGCGAGCTCGCGATAGGCGTCGAGCTCGAACGGCGTGACCCACGCGTCCTGCCAGGCCGTGATCCCGAGGCGGTTCAGGTAGGCCTGGGCGAGCCTGAGCCCGGCGACCATGTCGGCCGCCGTCGTCGGCGGCAGGAACGACTTCGCGAGCTCCATGGCGCCTTCGTGGAGGGTGCCGCTCGGCGTGCCGTCGGGCTCCCGCTCGATCCGGCCGTGCGGCGGGTCGGGCGTGTGGCGATCGAACCCGAGGACCTCGAGCGCCTTCGTGTTGACCCACGCCCCGTGGCCGTCGCGGTTGACGAAGAACGCCGGCCGGTCGGGGACGACGCGGTCGAGATCGTGGCGGGACGGTGTGCCGCCCGGGAAGGCCTCCATGTACCAGCCGTCACCGAGGACCCAGGCGTGCCCGGGGTTCGCCGCGGCGTAGGCGGCGATCGCCCCCAGGTAGACGTCCAGTCGCTGGGGGAGCTCGTGGAGCGGGCAGCGCAACAGCCCGATGCCGGCCATCGAGGGATGGCAGTGGGCGTCCTGGAACGACGGCAGGACCGTCCGGCCACCGAGGTCGACGCGCCGCGTCCTCGGGCCTCGCATCCGGTCGAGCTCGGCGGTGGTGCCGACGCCGCTGATCCGTCCGCGAGCGATCGCGACCGCTTCTGCGCGACGCCGGTCGCTGCTCATCGTCAGGACGGCGGCGTTGACCAGGAGGAGGTCCGGGGAGCTGCCGGGATCCGCTTCGGTCGCCACGTTGAGGCGTCACTATACTGGCCGACCCATGGGCGATCCGGCTCCCGCTGGCGATGCCACCGCCGCCCGGCCGCGTCGGATCGCGACCGAGCCTCCGCCACCCCACGCGACGCACAAGGACCCGCTCGCCGAGGCGATTCGCGTCATCGACCTCGCCGATCGCGCCGGGCTCGAGGTGCGCCTCATGGGCGGGCTGGCCTTCCACGTCATGTGCCCCGACTGGACGGCTCGGATCGACCGTGACGGCCGCGACATCGACCTCGCGACGCGGGCCCGCGACCGCAGGGCCTTCACCGAGCTCCTCGTCAGCCTCGGCTACCTCGCCGACAAGCACTACAACGCGCTGTTCGGGCACAAGCAGCTGTACTTCGTCGATCCCGAGTGGGCCCGGCCGGTGGACGTGCTCATCGACCAGCTCGAGATGTGCCACCGGTTCGAGTTCGGGAACCGGCTCGCGATCTGCGATCCGACACTCCCGCCGGCCGAGCTGCTGCTGTCCAAGCTGCAGGTCGTGAAGATCAACCGCAAGGACATCCTCGACGCGCTCGCGCTGCTGTCCGAGACACCCCTCGCCGGCGACGACGTCGGCGGCGCGGCCCTCTCGTTGAGCCGGATCACCGACCTGACCTCGAACGACTGGGGCTGGTGGAGAACCGTGACCGGCAACCTCGAGAAGCTCCAGGCGTTCATCACCACGGACCTGAGACCCGACGATCTCGACTTCGGTCGCGAAACCCGGTTCGACCCGTCGGCGCAGATCGGCGAGCTTCGTGAGGCGATCGACGCTTCATCGAAATCGACGCGCTGGAAGCTCCGGGCCCGGGTCGGCGACAAGGTGGCCTGGTACCAGGAGCCGGAGGAGGTCGGCCACGGCCGCTGACGGTTCCGCCACGACGCCGACCCGGGATCAGGCGCCGGCGCAGGACCCGGCGCGGGCCGCGGCCGATCCCGGTCCACGGCTCCGCGTCGCGGGCGTCCAGATGGCGATGTCGGCCGATCGCGCGGCGAACCTGGCGAGGGCGGTCGCGGGCGTCGAGTCGGCCGCCTCGCGCGGGGCGGACCTCGTCGTCCTGCCCGAGCTGTTCGTCGATCGGTACTTCCCGCAGCGCCCGTCGGAGTCCGCGTACCTCGACCTCGCCGAGCCCGTCCCCGGACCGACGAGCGAGGTCATCGCGGCGCTTGCCGGTCGGCTCGGCGTTTCGATCGTCGCGCCCGTCTACGAGCGCGTCTTCAGCGGCCTCCTCTTCAACACGGCGCTCGTCTTCGGCCGGGACGGGGCGCTGCGCTGCCGGAGCCGGAAGACGCACATCCCGGACGGCCCGGGCTACTCGGAGAAGTACTACTTCACTCCCGGCGATTCCGATTACCCGGTCACCGAGGTCGACGGCGAGCGGCCGGTCCCGACGGGCGTCGGGACGTGCTGGGACCAGTGGTTCCCGGAGTACGCCCGGATCGTTGCGCTCAAAGGCGCGCAGCTCATCGTCTATCCCACCGCCATCGGCTCCGAACCGGCCTACCCGGACCTCGACACCCACGACGCCTGGCGGACGGTCATGCGGGGCCACGCCATCGCCAACGCCCTGTTCGTCATGGCGGTCAACCGCGTCGGTTCCGAGGACGCGCTGACGTTCTACGGCGGGAGCTTCGTCGCCGACCCGATGGGTCGGGTCCTCGCAGAGCTCGGGGCGGAGGAGGGCCTCCTCGAGGCGACGATCGACCTGTCCGCGATCGCGCGCGTGCGCGCGCTTTCGACGTTCTTCCGCGACCGCCGCCCGGAGACCTACGAGGCGCTCGTGTCGGGGCCCCGCCGCCGAGGCTGACCTCGGCGGGCGACGCCGGCGACCGCCGTTTGCGGGAGGGCGGCTGATCAGTGGATCGGGAGGTCGACCTCCCGATCGAAGACCCAGTCCCCCGCGCCGGCCGCGGCAGCGAGGTCGACTCGATAGACCGAGACCGTCCGCCGGTTGGTGTCCCCGTTGGCGTCGAAGCTGATGTCGCCGAGGATGGTGGGAAGCTGGTGCCGGGAGTCGACCGCATACGCTCGGATCGCCTCGCGCAACGCCCTGCCATCCGATGCGGTCGAATGCCGCAGGGCGTCGAGAATGACCTCGGCGCACGCATACGCCGGCGCGCCGTACGGACCCGGATCGCTGCCGAACCTGGCGACGTACCGCCGCACGAAGTCCGCCTTGCCCGGGTAGTCGCTGATCACGGCCAGCGTGCTGTAGGAGTTGGACGCGGCCTGTCCGGCCTGGTCGATGAAGTGGTGGTCGGCCATGCCGTCCGGGCCGATGAACGCGATCGCTCCCAGACCGCGTGCGGCCATCTGGACGCGCAGGTCGCCGGCGCCCGTGAAGCTCGTGCCGCCGAAGTAGACGACGTCCGCGCGGGCAGCCTTGGCCGAGGACACGACGGCGTTCGTGTCGGCCGTGGAGCCCGTCAGCGTGGCGGTCCCGACGACGATGCCGCCATCCTTCGTGAACTCGGTCGCGAACCCGGCCGCCACCCCCTGGCCGAACCACTGGCTGTCGTTGACGACGAACGCGCGAGCCCTGTGCAGGATCTGCCTCGCATACACGGCCGCCGCCGGGCCCTGCACATCATCGGTCGTGGCGACCCGGACGTAGCTGATCCGATCGGGGAAGGACTGCCGGAACGCGAGGCCTCCGGGTGGCTTCGTCAGGTCGGGTGCCGTGTTCGAGGGACTGCACTCGAGCAGCCCGGCGACGTTCGTGATCGGGATGACCGCTCTCGCGACCGTCGAGTTGAACGGCCCGACCATGCCGATCGTCGTCGAGTCGGCGACGAACTCCTGGACGTTGGCCGCCCCGACCTGTGGATCGGCGTTGCCGCTGGCAGGCGCCACATCGTTCCGGATGCTGGCCTGGACGATCGAGCCATGGGCGCCCCCCGCGGCGTTGAAGTCGTCGATCGCCAGCTGGATCGCGTCGACCACGAGCTGTTGCTCCGGGAGGGGCAGGTCGACGCCGATCGTGAGGACGTGGCTCACCGGGGCCTGGCTCGCCGGGGCCTGGCTCGCCGGGGCATGGCTCGCCGGCGGCGCGTCCGAGGCAATCGCGCCAACCCGACACCCGGCGAGCACGAGCGCCAACGGTGCCGCGAGGACCTTGACCATGCGGCCACCTCGCGCCCGCCCGGGAGCGCCGTGACCGTGGGACGCTGGCCCGATCACGGGCCGTCGATCCTGATGACCGATCCCGCGTCGTAGCTCCGGACCCACACCGCGCCGGCGCCGTAGGCCCCCGAGACCTCCCAGGCCGCGCCGTCCTGCGGCAGGGCGATGGTCATCTCGTCGGCAACCGCGTTCGTCGTCGGATCGATCCGCTCGACGAACCCCTGCGACGAGAAGGCCCAGATCGAACCGCCTCCCGCCGCCAGGCCGGAGGTCCCGTTGTGAACGGCGATCCTCGCGGTGACCCGGTTCGTCGCCACGTCGAGACGATTCAGGTTGGAAGGAACCAGGAACCAGACGCTGTCGCCATCGGCCACGAGCTCGCCGCTCGGCCCCGCTGACGACGATCCGGGCACGATCGTCGCACCGTTCTCCGGGTGGGACGGGTCGATCCGCAGGAGGGCCGACTCTGCCGAGAAGCCCGAGCCGCGATCGCTCGTCACCCAGATCACCCCGGGCGTGGCCTCGACGTTCAGGGGCGCGAGCGCAAGTGCCACAGTCGCGGAAACCCGATTCGTCGCCGGGTCGATTCGGACGAGTTGCTGGTCCTGGCGGACGGCGACCCAGGCCGATCCCTCAGCGAACGTGATCCCAACGGGCTGCGTGCCGACTGGGATCCGAGCGGTGACGACGTTTGATCCCGGGTCGATCCGGGCCACCTGGCCGCCGCCCGTGATGGTGACCCAGACGGCGCCCGCACCGAAGGCGATCCGGGTCGGGTGGGGGCCGAGGTCGACCGTCGCGATGATCGCGTTCGTCGAGGGGTCGATCCGGATCACTCCGGTCGCGCTCGTGACCCAGACACTGCCTTCCCCGAACGCCGCGCCGGTGATGCCCTGGCCTCCACCGCCTGGATGCGGGCCGGGGGGTTGCGCACCGGGCGTCACTCCGGCCCCCGCGACGATCGTCGCGCCCAGACGCAGGCCAGCCGGCAAGACGTTGTTCGGCCGGCTGAGCCGGCCACCGACGAGGGCCAGCGACACGCCGAGCGCGGCGACGAGCAGGCCGACGACGAGGATCGTCCAGGCGAGCTGGAGGACGGGGGCCCACGATCGCCCGAAGCCGTCGCTCATGCCACGATCGGCGATCGCGACGCGGAGATGGGCCGGCGCTGCTCGCCCGGCGATCGCACGGAGCGAGGCGACGTCCGATCGGAAGCCGGCGTCGAGGGCGCGACACGCCGTGCACGAGCCGAGATGCCGGTCCAGCTCGAGCCGCTCGCCGGCGCTCAGCGGGAAATCGATGGCGAAGCTGGCGAGCTGGGCGGCGCGGTCGTGGGCGTTCATCGGACCACCCGCTCATCCGCCAGCGTGCTGCGGAGCGCGGTTCGGGAACGCCAGAGCAGCGTTCGTGTCGAGCCTTCGCTGCGGCCCAGCATCCGGGCGATCTCGTCCCCGCTGAACCCCTCCGCCGAGAGCATCAGGGCAGCCCGTGCGTCCGCCGGCAGCGTCCGGAGAGCGAGGCGAACGCGATCGCGCTCCTCCCCTCGCAGCGCGCCCCACTCCGGGCCCTCGACCGCCTCCTCGAAGCCGAACCGGCCGCGGAAGCGCTCGGCGACGGACTGTTGCCGGAATCCCGACCGGACGAGGTTCGCGGCGACGTGGAACAACCACGGCCGGACGTTCTCGGGATAGCGGCCTCGTCGATGCTCCCGAGTGAGCCGGAGGAACGTCTCCTGGACGACGTCCTCGGCCGCCGCGTGACTCTTCGTCGTGGCAACGACGAAGCCGAAGAGGTCCCGCTGGTTCGCATCGTATGCCTCGAGGACCTCGCTGAGGTCGGTCCGTGTCCCAACGAGCTCGAGCTCCACCTGCGGCGTTCTCCACGATGGCTGTCCTCGGGTCGGGTCACCCTACACCCCGACAACGCGATCGCTGGCCCGAATGTCACAGCGCCCATCGAACACTCCGACCGCCTGTGACAAATCGGGCCGCCATCGAGTCTTGGTCGCATCAGCCGCGGCAACCCGACAGCGAGCGAGGTCCGGCGCCGGCAGCCATCGCCTCGGGGTCGCGTTCGAAGAGTTGGAAGGGAGCGTCCTGTGACCACGCAGACCATGACCACCGCGTTCGCTCGACCCCGGGCGTCCCTGATGGCCGTCCTCCTCGCGGCCGTCTTCGCCCTCGGCCTTGGTTCCGGCGTCGTCGTGTCGCCGGCCCTTCGACAGGGCTTCCTGTCGATCGGGCTCGGGGGCGGCACCGTCGCGGCCGACAACTCGGCCCAGGCGCATCTCGCCTGGCTGCAGAGCGAGCACGATTCGTACGGCAGTTCGGCAGCCGGAATCACCGATCAGGCCAGCTGGCAGGCCTACCACCAGTTCCGCCTGAGCGAGGAGGGCTACGCGCCCTGAGCCGTTCTCGGCCCTCGGGAAGGCGACGAACCAGGTAGCGAAGGAGGCCCCGGAACTCCCGGGGCCTCCTTCTTCGCACTCGAGGTCGGGCGAGCTCGCTCTGCCGCCGGGTGACGCGCTCCGAGACGGGGAGGGAACCGGATCCTTAGCTGGTCCGAAGGGCCGCCTCGAATCTCGGGGCAAGGACGACGGCGGCGGCCGATCGGGGGAGACTCACCGTCGCGTGCCCGTCCGGGGTGGGCAGGACCAGGGCAAAGAACGACGGGTAGGCAACGACGAGATAGCGGATGCCACCGCAGTCGATCTCGCCTCGAGCCCTGGCCATGGCGAGGAGGCTGGGATTGACGAGGAGCTCCTCATATCGGTCGGACCGATCAGTCCCGCGGAAGTCGCCAACCCGGGTCGAGAGCACGAGTCGCCCGCCGCGGTTCAGCGCAACG
>DATEZX010000024.1:0-4910 GCA_035255225.1 Candidatus Limnocylindrales bacterium | reverse complement strand
CCGAACAGCGAGGTCGACAAGGCCTCCGCCAGCCTCATCGAGGTCCTGCAGGCCCTCGCCACGGCCGGCATCTGGTTCGCGATCGTGTGGCTCCCGATCCTGGTCGTGCTCGGCGTGCTGGCCGGCATCGCCTTCCTGATCGCGCGTCGCGTTCGCCGCAATCGCATGGGCCCTGGTTCGATCCTGCCGACCCCGACGCCGCCTGCAGTCGAGGCCTGAGGACGCCCCGAGCCTGACCCCGCGGAGCCTGACCGGCCACGGTCCGAGCGGTCGCCCGTCGCCCGTACACTCGGGCCATGACGTCCATCAAGCCCGCGACCGAGCTCGCGGCCCGAGCCGCGATCGCTGCTCGCACGGAGGCCCTGTTCCGGAGCTCCGGCGCCCTGCGTGACGGCCATTTCCTGCTCAAGAGTGGCCGCCACTCCGACGCCTACCTGGAGAAGTTCGCGGTTCTCTCGGAGCCGGCGGCGACCAGCGAGCTGTGCGGATTCTGGGCGGCCCGCCACCGAGCGCCGGGCGGCCAACCGACGGTCGACGTCGTGGCCGGGCCCACGACCGGCGGGTTGATCCTCGCGTTCGAGACCGGCCGCCAGCTCGGCACGCGGGCGATCTTCGCCGAGGAGGTCCGGCACGCCGGCGGCGCGCCGCGCCGCGAGTTCCGTCGCGGATTCTCGATCGAGCCCGGCGAGCGGGTCCTGCTCGTCGACGACATCCTCACGACCGGCAGCTCACTCCTGGCGATGCTCCCGGCGGTCGAGGCGGCCGGCGGCCAGATCGTCGAGTGCGCCGTCCTCGTCGATCGCTCGGGGGGCCGCTCGACCCTCACCTCGCCGGCCAGCGGCCATGTCTACCCGCTGCGAGCCCTCTGGTCGCTCGAGCTGCCGACGTACGAGCCCGGCGCCGCGACGTGCCCGCGGTGCGCCGCGGGTGAGCCGCTGCACGCGCCGGGCAGCAGCGGCGCTGCCTCCGCAGCAACGTCGTGAGCCCAGGCCGCGCTCGGGTTGGCCGACGCTCGTGGGCACCGGTCGTCGGCGTGCTGCTCGGGCTGGCGCTCCTGCTCGGGGCCTGCGGTGCTGCCTCCGCGCCGCCAACGGCGAGCCTCGGTCCAGCGTTCCCACCGTCGCCGGTCGACGGCGTCATCATCGCGGTCGATGCCTCGAGCATCTCCGACGTCCGGGGCTTCACGCTCCTGACGCCCGACGGCCGGCGGATCGCCTTCACGCTGGGGGTCCTGGAGAACCCGACCGACTTTCCGCCGGGCCACCTCATGGAGCACCAGGCCACGAGCGAGCCGGTCCGCGTCTACTTCCGAGTCGCGAACGGCGTCCCGATCGTGTACCGGCTGGGAGATGCCTCGGCGCCGGCGAGTCCCGCCCCGAGCCCCGTGAGCTCCGCCCCGAGCCCCGCTACTTGACGGCGTCGAGGGCGGCCGTCAGCTCCGCGTCCGAGAAGATCAGCTCGAACGAGCCACGCACGATCCCGGTCCGGTCGACGACGAACAGCCACGGCTCGGACAGCAGGCCCCACTGGGTCGTCACGTCGGTGGGGATCAGGCCGTTGGCATCGGTGACGGCGACGAGCGACCCGCCCTCGTAGGTCAGCTTGTACGGCTCGACGTGGATGAACGTCACCGAGGGGTATTTCGTGGCGTAGGGCTTGAGGCGGTCGAGGGTCGGGCCGCACTGGCCGCTCGTGCAGAACTTCGGCGTCGCGAAGATGAGCACGAACGGCTGGTGGGCCGCCAGGGCCTGGTCGACCGAGGTCTTGTAGAGGGCCGGGTCGGGACTGGCGTCGGTCGAGAGCCTCGACGGGTCGCCGCCGACGTCGGCGAGGGTCGGCGTCTTCGAGTCGGGGGCGGCCTGGCCGACCTTGACGACGCCGCTCGTCGGCTGGACGTCGAAGGTCATCCGGATCGCCTGCGCCTGGCCGGCCTTGTCGGTGGTCTTGAACTCGGCCCCGTACTCGCCCGCCTCGGGGAAGGTGACGTTCGCGACGTAGACGCCGACCTTGCCTTCGATCGCCCAGACGAACGTCCCATCCACGGTCACGAGCGCCTTCGCCGGGTCCCTCGCCAGGTCGTAGACCGCCAGGCTGGCGGCGCGGTCGGGCGCGCCGAGTGGCCGGCCCGTTGAGTCGGTGAACGAGAAGAGCACCCGGTTCGGGCCGCACACGAGCTCGCCGGGCTGGGCGATGAGGACGGGCACGACCTGCGGCGTGCCCGATGCCTCGGCCCAGCCGGGTGGTGGCACGGAGGGTGCCGGGGCCGTCTGGCAGGCGGCCTGGCCGCCGCTCGGGCCGGGAGGCGAGGCGCTCTGCACGGTCGCTCCGGACGAGCAGCCGGCGAGCACGATCGCAGCAGCCGCGAGCGCGGCCGGGACCGTGGGGAGGCGACGCATGCCGAAAGCCTAGCGGTCCGCGCCCGAGTGGGTAGAATCCCCGACCGCACCGGCTGTGCTTCCCCCGGAGGATCCTTGACGCGATTCCAGCGGCTGGCCGCCGCGACCGTCGCCACCGTCTTCCTGCTCGTGACGCTCGGCGTCATCGTGCGCGTCACCCAGTCCGGCGTCGCCTGCCCGCACTGGCCGGGTTGCTTCGAGGGCCAGTTCCTGCCGTCGCTGTCGTCCGACTACCACGTCTGGCTGGAGTGGATCCACCGGACAGTCGCCGCGATCATCGGCTTCGAGGCCCTCGGCCTCGCCTTCCTCGCGTGGCGCGACTACCGGTCGACGCCGTCGATCCTGTGGCCGTCGGTGGGCGCCGTGCTGCTCGTCGGCTTCCAGGCCTGGCTCGGCCAGGAGACGGTTCGCCTCGGGAACAGCGGTCCCTCCGTGACCGCCCACCTCGCGGCCGCGATGGCGGTCGTCGGGCTGGTGGTCTACCTGCTCGTTCGGGCGTCCTACACGGCGCGGGTCGGCAGGGGATGGGGGAGCCAGCGCTTCACCCTCGTGGCGGCCTTCGGGGCGGCCGCGACGTTCGTGGTCATGCTGTTCGGCTCGAACGTCACGGCCAGCGACGCGGCACTGGTCTTCCCCGACTGGCCGCTCATGAACGGCTCGCTCCTGCCGGCGTTCCCGGAGTCACCGGATGTCGCGGCGATGTACGCGGCCAACGTCCTGCATCGCTACGTGGCCGGGCTGGTCCTCGTGATCCTCGTCGGGGTCTGGCTTGCCGCCCGACGCTGGCAGCCCGAGCGGCCCAGGCTCGTCCGGCTGGCCGGCCTGGTCGTCGTCGCATTCGCCCTCCAGGCCGTCGTCGGCGGCCTGCAGATCCTGCTGCGGCTCGAGCCGTGGACCCTGACCCTCCACGTCGCGCTCGGCGCGACCGTGTGGGCCCTGGCGGCCGCGCTCGCGGTGTCCGCCTACTACGAGGTGCGGTTCGTCGCGGGCGTCGCGGCCGCGGGAGCGGGCGGCCCGGGAGCCGGCGGGCCAGGCGCCGGCGGTCCGACCGGTGGAGGGCCGGGCGGTGGCACCGGCGACGGCGACGCGGTCAGCCCGCCCCGAGCGAGCGTCGGCGACACGGTCCGGGCCTACGTCGCCCTCACCAAGCCCCGGATCATCGAGCTGCTCCTGATCACGACGGTGCCGGCGATGGTCCTGGCCTCGCGGGAGGTGCCGGGCATGCCGGTCGTGGACTGGCTCCGTCTCACGGCCTGGACGCTGGTCTGCGGGACCCTCGCAGCCGGGTCGGCGAACGCCATCAACCAGTACCTCGAGCGCGACATCGACCTCCTCATGACGCGGACCCGACGCCGGCCGCTGCCGGCAGCCCAGGTGCCGCCGGATCACGCCGTGGCGTTCGGGATCATCCTCGGGGCGGTCTCCGTCGGGTTGATGGCCTGGGCGGTCAACCTCGTCGCGGCCCTGCTGACGCTGCTCGCGATCGGCTTCTACGTCGTCGTCTACACGATCCTGCTCAAGCGCTCGACGCCCCAGAACATCGTCATCGGCGGCGCGGCGGGCGCCCTGCCCCCGGTCATCGGCTGGGCGGCGGTGACGGGCAACGTCGGGATCCCGGCGGTCCTGCTGTTCCTCATCGTCTTCTACTGGACGCCGCCGCACTTCTGGGCGCTGGCCCTCCGGATCCGGCGCGACTACGCCGCGGCGGGGGTGCCGATGCTGCCCGTCGTCCGTGGGATCGCCGAGACGAGCCGCCAGATCGCGCTCTACACGGTCCTCCTGGTCGCGCTGACGCTCGTGTTCGCCCCCGTGGCGGGCATGGGCGAGCTGTACCTCGCGGCGGCGATCGGCCTCGGCGGGGTGTTCCTGTGGCGCGCGTGGGTGCTGTGGCGGCAGGGGACGTCGGCCGAGGGGTCGACCGCCCAGGCGATCCGCCTGTATCGCTGGTCGATCACGTACCTGACGTTGCTGTTCGGGGCGGTCGCCCTCGACACGATCGTCCTCGGCGTCGGCCGGCTCGGCTGACGCGACCCACCGCCCTGAGGTCACCCACCATGCCGACCCTGCCTTCCGAGCCGACGACGACCGCGCAGCCGACACGGGGCCGCCGGATCACATGGACCTGACCTTCCTCGGCGGCGCCGAGACCGTCACCGGCTCGCACTACCTGCTCGAGACCGACCGGGCCCGGATCCTCATCGACTGCGGCCTCTTCCAGGGCATGCCCAACGAGTCGGTCCGGAACCGGATCCCGCCGCCGTACGACCCGACGAAGCTCGACGCGGTCGTCCTGACCCACGCCCACCTCGACCACTGCGGGCTCCTGCCGCTGCTCGTCAAGGAGGGCTACGACGGGCCGATCTACGCCACGATGGGCACGATCGAGTTGGCCGGCCTGGTGCTGCTGGACTCCGGCCGACTGCACGAGGAGTTCGCCAAGCGCGAGGCTCGCTGGGAGCGTCGCCATCCCGACCTCGTCGCGACGGACGACGCCCGCCAGGAGCACGACTACGA
>DATEZX010000023.1:0-2687 GCA_035255225.1 Candidatus Limnocylindrales bacterium | reverse complement strand
CCTCGGACCCATCGCATTCGGTGCTCCCCCGCTAGACTTCGGGGTGCGCGACACCCCCAGTCACGTCGCGCGGGAGGGGTTCTCAGCCCGTGATCACCCGATGAAGGTTGGTGTTGCGCGCGAGACGGCCGCCGGCGAACGCCGCGTCGCGCTCGTTCCCGAGGCGCTCGCCAAGCTGACCGCGGCGGGCCTCGAGATCCTGGTCGAGGCCGGCGCCGGCGTCGGCGCGATGATCCCCGACTCGGCCTTCGAGGCCGCCGGTGCCCGGATCGTCAAGACCGGCGACCTATACGAGCAGGCAGACGTGATCCTGCGCGTCGCCAAGCCGAGCGAGGACGAGGCGAAGCGCCTGCGCAAGGGCCAGACCGTGATCGGGACGCTCCAGCCGCTGCTCGATCCGAAGCTCATGGCCAGGCTCGCCGAGGCCGGCGTCACTGCGATCAGCCTGGACGCCATCCCGCGCCTCCTGTCGCGCGCCCAGACGATGGATGCCCTGTCCAGCCAGGCCAACGTGGGCGGCTACAAGGCCGTCCTCCTCGGCGCGAACGCGTTCGGGCGCTACTTCCCGCTCCTGACCACCGCCGCCGGCACGGCGAAGCCCGCGAACGTGCTGATCCTGGGCATCGGCGTCGCCGGGCTCCAGGCGATCGGGACGGCGCGTCGCCTCGGCGCGATCGTCTCCGCGTACGACGTCCGCCCGGAGACGGCGGAGCAGGCCGAATCCCTCGGCGCGAAGTTCGTCCGCCTGAAGACCCAGATCGACGCGACCGGGGCCGGCGGGTACGCGCGCGAGCTGACGGCGGAGGAGCGCGCCGCCCAGCAGGCCGAGCTCAACGAGGTGATCGGCGGGATGGATGTCGTCATCACCACGGCGCAGGTGCCGGGCCGCAAGCCGCCGGTGCTCGTCACCGCGGAGGCCGTCGGCAAGATGCGGCCGGGCTCGGTGCTCGTCGACATGGCCGCCTCGGCGCTCGGCGGGAACGTGGAGCAGTCGAAGGCGGGCGAGACGGTCGTCACCGACAACCTCGTCACGATCATCGCCCCCGAGAACCTGCCGGCCTCGATGCCGATCGGCGCGTCGCAGTTCTACGCCCGCAACATCAGCGCCCTCCTCCTCGAGCTGCTCAAGGACGGGGCGCTCCACCTGGATCCGGCCGACGAGATCGCGGGCCCGGTCACGATCACCCACGCAGGCGAGATCAGGAGCGAGGCCGTGAAGAAGCTGCTCGCGCCCGCCGAGGCGAAGGCATGAGCGCCGAGCTGCTCGCCGCGCTGACGGTCTTCGTGCTCGCCATCATGTGCGGCTTCGCCGTCATCTCGAAGGTGCCTGCCACCCTGCACACGCCGCTGATGTCCGGCGCGAACTCGATCCACGGCATCGTCCTCGTCGGCTCGATGGTCATCGCCGCGTCGGCGACGGACCTCCTGAGCCAGGTCCTGAGCTTCGTGGCGGTCGCGTTCGCGACGATGAACGTGGTCGGCGGCTACGTGGTCACGGACCGGATGCTCCAGATGTTCCGGCGGAAGCCCGCCGAGCCGGCCAAGCCGAAGGCCGAGGCCTGACCCGTGGACCTGCTCGAATCCCTCGTTCGCCTCGCCTGGCTCATCGGCGCCGCCGGCTTCGTGTTCGGCCTCATGCGCATGAACTCGCCGGCAACGGCCCGCAACGGCAACCTGATCTCGGCATCGGGCATGGCGCTGGCCATCGGCGGCACGGCCATCCTGCTCGCGTCGCGCGGCGGCGCCGGGCTCACCGCCTGGATCATCATCCTGGCCGGCATCGCCCTCGGCGGCGGGCTCGGGCTGTACCTCGCCCGGACCGTGAAGATGACCGCGATGCCGCAGCTGGTGTCGCTGTTCAACGCGGTCGGCGGCGGCGCGGCCGCCCTCATCGCCATCGACGACTACATCCGCCTGGCGAGCGTCCAGTCGCTCCTGCCGGTCACGATCCCGCTCGAGGTCAGCATCCCGACCGTCCTCGACATCGTCATCGGCGGCATCACGTTCACCGGCTCGCTCATCGCGTCCGGCAAGCTGATGGGCGTCATCTCGGGCAAGCCGATCAAGGTCCCGGGCGGCCAGCTCGTCACGATCGCGCTCGCGCTCGTCACGGCCGCCGCGGCGGTCTACCTGTGGCTGCCCGGCAACGTCAGCATCCCGATCCTGTTCGTGATCATCGCGACCTCGCTCATCTTCGGCGTGACGATGGTCCTGCCGATCGGCGGCGCGGACATGCCGGTCGTGATCTCGCTCCTGAACTCGTTCACCGGCACGGCGGTCGCGATGGCCGGCTTCGTGCTCGGCAACGACGTCCTGATCATCGCCGGCGCCCTCGTCGGCGCCTCGGGCGCCATCCTCACCAAGCTGATGGCGGACGCCATGAACCGGTCCGTGATGAACATCATGGTCGGCGGCTTCGGTGGCGCGGAGGGGACGCAGGGCGCGGTCGGCGGCGCCGGGCACTCCGTGCGGGAGCTCGGCATGGACGACGCGGCGATCCAGCTCGCGTACGCCTCGTCGGTCATCGTCGTGCCGGGCTACGGCCTGGCCGTCGCCCAGGCCCAGCACGCGCTGCGCGAGCTGGCGGAGCTCCTCGAGGCCCGCGGCGTCGACGTGAAGTACGCGATCCACCCGGTCGCGGGCCGGATGCCCGGCCACATGAACGTCCTGCTCGCGGAGGCGAATGT
>DATEZX010000022.1:0-2725 GCA_035255225.1 Candidatus Limnocylindrales bacterium | reverse complement strand
GTCGCGGACGGCGCGCGTCCGGGCGGCGCCCGCGTCCGAACCGGCCTCGGGCTCGGTGAGGGCGAAGGCCGCGAGCTTCCTGCCGGACGCGAGGTCCGGGAGCAGGCGGGCCTTCTGCTCCTCGCTGCCGCCGAGCAGGATCGGCAGCGAGCCGAGGCCCTGGACGGTCAGGATGAGGCTGGAGGTCGTGCAGGCTCGGGCGATCTGCTCGATGGCGATGCACTCGGTCAGCAGATCCGCGCCGACGCCGCCGTATTCGGTCGGAAATGGCAGCGCCAGGACGTCGTAGCTCGCGAGCAGCTGCCGGATGTCCTCGGGGAACTCGCCGGTCCGATCGATCTCCGCGGCCCGCGGCGCGATCTTCTCGTCGGCAAGCTGGCGGATGGTGTCGCGGAGGAGCAGCTGCTCCTGGGTCAGGCGATAGGCCGCGGTTCCAGCGGTCGCCGTGGCGGTCACGACGGCCATCGTAGCCGAGTGTCACCTCCTGCCGCCGTGTGGGGATCAGCCCGCGTCGGCGCCACCGGCCTTGCGGCTACTGGATGACGGGCAAGGCCCGAGAGCCGGGCTGGTGCGGCGCCAGCGACTCCGCGAGCAGCTCGGCGATGTCGATCGCCTTGACCGCGCCGTCGGCGTTGTCCGGTGAGGCCTCGAGGCCGTCCTTGAGCATCGTCATGCAGTAGGGGCATTCGGTCGCGACGGTCGTCGCCCCCGTGGCCAGCGCCTGTGCGGTCCGCGAGACGTTGATCCGCGTTCCGCGGGTCTCCTCCATCCACATCCGGCCGCCGCCCGCGCCGCAACAGAAGGTCTGGCGGGCGCGGTTGTCCATCTCCCGCAGCTCGAGGCCGGGCACCGACGCGAGGACGTCGCGCGGCTCCTGGATCACGCCGTTGTAGCGGGTCAGGTAGCAGGAGTCGTGGAGGGTCACCGACCTTGTGCCGCCCTCCTCGGCGACCCGGAGGCGCCCGGACTGAAGCAGGCCCCGCAGGTAGGCCGAGTGGTGCAGCACCGCGAACTGCCCACCCAGCTGGCCGTACTCGACCCCGATCGAGTTGAAGCAGTGCGGGCAGGCGGTGACGATCGTCCGCTCCCCCATCCGGTACCGGTTCAGGGTGTCGACGTTGGCCTGGGCGAGCATCTGGAAGACGTAGTCGTTGCCCATCCGGCGGGCCGGGTCGCCGGTGCACGACTCCTCCTGGCCGAGGATCGCGAATCGCACCCCCGCGGCGTCGAGGCAGGTCACGAATGCCCTGGCGACCTTGCGATTCCGCTCGTCGAACGCCGCCGCGCAGCCGACCCAGTACAGGACCTCGATCTCGTCCAAGCGTCCCTCGGCGGCGAGCGACGCGACGGTCGGGACCTCGAAGGGCAGGCCTCGCGTCCAGTCGGCCCGGGTCGACGGCGGCTGGCCCCACGGGTTCTGGACGCCCTCCATGTTCCGGAAGGCGGTGTTGAGCTCCGGGGGGAAGCGCGAGTCCTCGAGGACCAGGTTCCGCCGCAGCCCGACGATCTTGTCGACGTGCTCGATGAGCACCGGGCACGCCTCGACGCAGGCGCCGCATGTGACGCAGTCCCAGACGGCGTCGAACGGGATGGCGTCGTCGACGATGGGCTTGAGGAGCCGCTCCGGCCGCAGCGTGTCGTCGAGGCCGTAGGTGGCTCGGACCGCAGGCGAGTTCGGGATCAGTGGCAGGCCTTGCTCGGCCACGACCGACATCTCCCGGAGACCCATGACGAAGGTCTTCGGGTTCAGCGGCTTGCCGGTGTTCCACGCGGGACACTGCTCCTGGCAGCGGCCGCACTCGGTGCACGTGAAGCCGTCGAGGAGGTCGCGCCAGCCGAGGTCGGCCAGCGTCCGGACACCGAACGTCGGGGTCGCCGACGCGTCGGTCGCCTCGAGGTCCAGGTCCATCTTCGGCAGCTCGCCGCGTGGCCGGAGCTTCCGGAAGTAGATGTTCGGGAAGCTCGTCGCGATGTGGAGGTGCTTGCTGCCCGGCAGGTAGACGAGGAACGCCGAGACGAGCGCCATGTGAGTCCACCACAGGGCCCCGAAGCCGACCTCGAGGGCGCTCGCTGACAGCGTGCCGCGCAGCGGGGCGGCGATGACGTTGGCGACGACGGCCCCGTCCTGGTCGCCCGATCGGGCGACCTCGAAGGCGAGTGCCAGGAGCTCCGCGGCGACGAGGCCGCCGATCATGGCCAGGATGACCAGGGCGTCGCGGTTGTAGGTCAGCCGCGTCGGCCTCGAGATGAGGCGCCGCTCGAAGGCCCACGCGATCGCGGCGACGACGACGACCGCCACGACGTTCTGGAGCGCGAGGACGAGCGCCCACAGCAGCCCGCCGAACGGGATCGACAGGACGGCCTGGATGACGCCGCCGGTGACGATGTTGGCGGTGCCGATCGTGAGCAGGACGAAGCCCCAGAAGATCCCCCAGTGCATGACCGCGGCGCGTGGGTCCTTGAACATCTTCGTCTGGACGAACGCGTACTCGACCAGGCCGATGAGGCGGGCCCGAACGTCATCCAGGGGGCTGGGGCCGTCGGCGCGGGCGGCGGCGAAGACCCGCAGGTGGCGGGCCATCGCCAGCGCGAAGTACGCGACCGCGCCCCAGAACACGAGGAAGACGAGGGGGTAGCCGGGAACGTCCGCGAACGCCGGGAAGAGGCTCGCGAGCGAGGGCATCAGCTCGGATCGTAGTCAGACGGCGGGAGGTCGCGCCATGGG
>DATEZX010000021.1:0-2067 GCA_035255225.1 Candidatus Limnocylindrales bacterium | reverse complement strand
CGATCGCGGCGCCGTCGACGCCGGCGTCCTCGGTCTCCGCGTCGGCGAAGGCCTGGTAGATGTCGGCGGGGTTGTAGATCTCCGCGAGCTCGGCAGCGGACTCGATGACCTCCGTCTCGGCGATCCACTCGCCGCGGACGTCGTCGTACACGCGGCTCCGGCTGCGGAACGTGCCGTCCGCGGTGACCGCGAGGTACTCATCGTTGTCGTCGATCAGGACGAGCCCGCCGAGCTGGCGGATCCGGCCCTCGTGGGCGGCCATGACCCGCTCCAGCTGCTCGCCCGCGCGGGCGAGGAAGTCCGTGCGCTCGATGTCCGCGTCCCGGCCCACGTCGGCCAGGAGGGCGTTTCGTCGACCTTCCATGCTCCAGGCCTCCTTACAGGTGGACGCTCACAGGTGGATCTTCAGCTCGGGTCCCATCCGCTCGCGGAGGAACATCGTGTGGTGGCGCTCCATGATCCATTCGGCGCCGCGATGTGCGATCGCCTGGATGCCCTCGTCCGCCTCCATCGCGTCGAGGACGCCGTAGCTCGGCAGGTCGAACAGGATCACGTTGTCGAAGTCCCAGCCGTGCGCGACGTTGTACCAGCCGATGAGCTTGATCCCGTACTTCTCGCCGTACTCGCGGACCTGCCGCGGGAACAGCGTCTTCATGTAGAACTTGAAGAACGGGTCGCGGCCGCGTCGAACGGTGAAGTAGGTCGCGAGCACGGGCACGGGGCGATGGGTCCTCCAGGCGGAGCCCTATTCTCGCACGCCGGGCGGCTCGTCCCCGCCGTTCGCCGGGGAGGCGTCCTCGAGCTCGCCGACCGTCTTCGTCTCGGAGCGCAGGGGCACCCGGCGACCGGCGGCGCGCCGGTCCGCGGCGACCAGGCGGAGCAGGAAGATCACGGTCTGGCCCACGAACAGGAGCAGCACGAGCGTCAGGGCGAAGAGGACGATCGTGACCGGGATCGGCCAGCTCCATGCCGCGCTCAGCGGCGTGAGCACCACGACGACCACGAGCACGATCACCTGCAGCCAGAAGCAGCCGAGGCCGGGTCCCTTCGCCGGGTCCAGGGGGGCGCCCTTGTACTCGACGTCCCCGGCGGGCGGTCGGGTGGGCCCGGGCGTCGGAGCGGCGGGCGTGGTCGGAGCGGCGGGCGGGGGCGACGGCGCGGGCGCGGGCGCCGACTCGGGGTCTGGGGTCACGTCTCCGGACTGTAGCGACTTCCCGTGATCTCGCGTTTCCGGCGGTCCACGAACGCGTCGAGCGCCTCGGCGGCGCCCGGGTCCAGCGGCGGCGGCTCGTACTCGGCAAGCAGCTGCTTCCAGATCCCGTGTGCCCGCTGTGTCGCCGTGCGGGCGCCGTCCTCCTGCCACGTCTCGTAGTTCCGCCAGTCGGACAGCATCGGGCGGTAGAACGCGGTCTCGAACCGCTCGAGCGTGTGCGCGGTCCCGAAGAAGTGCCCGCCCGGCCCGACCTCGGCGATCGTCGGCAGGGCGAGCGTGTCGTCGCTCACCTCGATCGGCGTGAGCACCTCCGACATCATCTGGAGCAGCTCCGCGTCGAGGATCAGCTTCTCGAACGAGGCGGTGAGGCCGCCCTCGAGCCAGCCGGCGCCCTGGTACAGCAGGCTCGCGCCGCCGAGCACGGAGGCCCAGATGGACATCTCGCTCTCGTAGGCGGCCTGCGCGTCGACGACCACGGAGCCGGTCACGTTCGACGAGCGGTGCGGCAGCCCGACCCGGCGGGCGAGCTGGCCGGTGGCCAGCGACGCCTTCACGTACTCCGGCGTCCCGAACGCCGGCGAGCCGGTGCGCATGTCCACGTTCGACGTGAAGCCGCCGTAGACCATCGGCGTCCCCGGCCGGACGATCTCGGCGAGCGAGACCATGAACAGCGCCTCGGCGTGCTGCTGGGCGAGGGCGCCGGCGAGCGTCGTCGGGGTCATCGCGCCGGCAAGCGTGAACGGCGTCGCGACCACGGGCTGGCCCCAGGTCGCCATCTCGATGAGGCCGTCGGACATCGGTCCGTCGAGGCGGAGCGGCGAGTTCGTGTTCACGATCGTCATGAGCGTCGGCTC
>DATEZX010000020.1:0-3833 GCA_035255225.1 Candidatus Limnocylindrales bacterium | reverse complement strand
TCCGGCCCCGGCCGCCACCTAGGGACGGACCTCAAGCCTCCGGCTACCCACCGGCTTCAGGCGTCGCCGAAGAGCGTCTCCCGCTCGGCCCACGATTCGATGGCCTCGATCTCGGTCGGCGGCTGACCGGGTGCCCGGTCGCTCGCCCGCAGGCTCCTCGGACCGTGGCTCGCGAGCTCGATCGGCACGAAGCCCTCGAGCACGCCTCGCCTCGAGCGGGACCCCGGGCGGAGCCTCGCCACAGCCGGCCCACCGTCGGCCCGCCCATCGTCGGCCGGCACATCAAGCGCCTCGGGCGACACGTCCATCGCCGTCGACGCGATGAGCGGCGACCGGCCCGATGCCGGTTCCCAGCAGCCGCGGTGCTCTGTGCCGTGGAGAGGCGCCCGGCGGCGGTCCAGGCCGCAGTAGCCGACGCTCGGCGCGAGCGACTGGCAGAAGTGCCAGCACGTCGAACAGGTGATCGATGAGCGGCGGCAGACCCAGCATCGCGCCGCCTCGGGCTGGGGCGTGCCACAGTGCGGACAGCGCCACATCGCCATGGCGCGATGGTAGCTGCGCGATTGGGGGCCGTCGAGGTCGCGGGCGCGATCTGGACGGCCTATTTCACGACGTTCATCGGGACACGGTCGGTCGTGTTCCCGAATCCGGTGTACGAGACCAGTACGGTGGCCAGGCCGGTGCCGACCGTGTACGTGCAGGTGAGCGGCGTCGTGAACGTCGCGCGACCGCTTGCGTCGGTCGTCTGGACGTTCGTGATGGGCTGACAGCCATGGATGGTCAGGGTGAAGGTCGCCGTGGCCCCGGGCAGCGGCGCGCCTGTCGGGTCGGTGACGAGGACTCGCAGCTGGATCGAGCTGGGCGGACTCGACGTCCGGATCTGGTACGTCGAGGCCGACAGGTTCGCCTGGATGGTCCCCGAGCCCTGCTTGACCGTGAGCGTGAGCGTGGTCTCGTTGCCGGCCGGATCAGTCGCCTGGATGGTGATGGCGTTCGAGCCCTGCTCGATCGTCAGCGTCAGGCTGAACTTGCCGTTGGCGTCGGCTGTCCCGGTCGTCGTCACGCCGTTCGCGCCGTTTCGCGCCAGGAGGTCGGAGCCGGCCTGGGTGGTCCCGACGATCGTGACCGTCGAGGCGCTGATCGAGGCGCCATTGGCCGGTGAGCTGATCGTGACCTTCGGGGGGTCCTGGTCGAGCACGATCGTCACGACGGGGGCCTGCGGCGACTCGACGCCATCCTTCACGACCGTGGCGCTGAAGTCGTTGCGGCCCTTCGTCAGGTCGACCTGGGCCTGGACCTGGGTGGTGCTCCCGACGGCCACCTCGCCGACCGGCGTGAGCGACAGGCCCTGCAGCGCGACGTAGACCCGGACCGTGGCGGTCGTGCCGACGACGGCGACCGGCACGGTGATATGGAGCGTCGCCTGCGGCTGGTTCGTATATGGCTGGGTGGGCGCGGCGATGATCGGCGCGTCGGTGGCCACCGCCAGCGTCGGCGAGGGATTCGGCGTCGCCACGAGCTTGTTGAACGCGTCCGCGAAGCTGTTGCCGAGCGACGCGACGACCGGCCCGATCCCGCCCGAGGCCGTCAGGAAGACCGCCGCGCCGAGGATCATGACGGACAGGGTCAGGAGCGCCCGGGCCGGCAGGGGCAGGCGCCGCCGGCGTGCCTCGAGGCCGCGATGGGCCCGCACCCGCTGGGTCGACGGCGCCGCTGCGCGGACCCCCTTGCGGGGTCGGCCGGTGGACGGCGGTCGTGGCTGGACGTGGCTGGCGCGGCCGCGGCTCGTCATGTCGCCGTATCGTCGCACGGCTCGAGGCGGCCGAGCCAGCGGCGACCCGTCGTCGCGTCTGCGCTTCGTTGTACGCTGCGGCCGATCGCTCGCGAAGCCCGGACCGGGTTTCCGGGCCGTTGGATGGGGCAGGGGGTGCGGACCGTCGTGCAGGCGCGCGACCCGAAGGTCGATCGAGGCATCCGGGTCAGCGGCCGCCCGGCGTTCGGGCTTGGGCCAATCGCCCGCGTGTCGACGATCCCGGCGCCCGGATACCAGGCGACGATGACGCCGGACCGGGTCGTCCCGGTCCCCGGGCGGCCCGGGTCGATGGGGCGGGTCGGGATCGCGGTCACGAGCGCCGACCCGGCGCGGAGCCGGGCGTTCGGGCTACCCAACCTGCGACGCAACGTCTGCCCCCACTTCTATGTGACCGGCGCGCGCGGCGCGCTGCCGATCCAGGCGCCCCATCTGCTCAAGGCCCTCGTCCGGCAGGACACCGCCGTGTCTCGTTGCCAGCTTCGGGGTGGCGTCCACCTCGAGCAGGGCTACGTCAACGACGTCTGCCTGTCGCCGCGGTTCAACCAGTGCGTCTTCTACGAGGAGGACCTGACGCGGCGCTGACCGGCGCGCGGCGCCGGCATGACGGGTCGGAGGCGGCCGCCGTGACGCGGCCGGGACGGGCGGGACGACGTCCGAGGCGGGCACGGTGACGGGCCGAGCACGCGGGAGCATGGCGGGTCCGACGGGCTCCGCGCCCCGTGACGCCGTCGCCGTGGCCTATCAGGAGGCGCTCGAGGCGCTGGCCGACCGTGGTCGCTTCGGCATCCGGCTCGGGCTCGGTCGAACACGCGCGCTGCTGCGCGAGCTCGGCCATCCCGAGGGCTCGCTGCGTGGTGCGCTCGTCGGGGGCACGAACGGCAAGGGCAGCGTCCTCGCCCTGGCCGGCTCCGCGCTGCGCGCCGCGGGGCTGCGCGTCGGCGAGACGCCCAAGCCGCACCTGGTGAGCTACCGCGAGCGTCTGCAGGTCGACGGCCGGCCGATCGATGCCGCGACGTTCGCCCGTCTGGTCGGCGAGGTCGTGCCGATCGCCGACCGGGTCGCCCGCCGTCTCGGACCGCTGACCGAATTCGAGGTCCTGACGGCCATGCTGTTCCGCTGGTTCGCCGAGGAGCGGGTCGCGGTCGCGCTCGTCGAGGTCGGGCTCGGTGGGCGGCTGGACGCGACGCATGCCTGGGACGGCGGCGTGGCCGCGATCACGAACGTCGCGCTCGATCACATGGACCGCCTCGGCGACACGATCCCCAAGATCGCCCGCGAGAAGGCCGCGATCATCGAGCGCGGCGATCTGGCCGTGACCGGGGCGACCGACGACGGACTGGCGGTCATCCGGCGCCGGGCCGCGCGGGTCGGTGCTCCGCTCACGATCGTCCAGCCCGCGCGCGTCCTCGGCTGGGACCGCGACGGACTGGACGTGGAGCTGCCACGGCTCGGCCGGACGCGGGTCGGGTTGCGGGGCCGTCACCAGGCCGCCAACGTCGCGATCGCCGACGCGGTCCTCGACAGCCTCGTGGCCGCCGGCATCGCCGACGTCCCGCCCGGCGCGAGGCGGCGCGGCTACGCGGAGGCCCGCTGGCCGGGCCGCCTGGAGCTGCTCACCATCGAGGGTCACGATGCGCTGCTCGACGGGGCGCACAACCCGGCTGGCGCAGCGACACTGGCCCGGGCCCTCGACGATCTCCGGCCGTTCCTGACCGACGCCGACGCCCCCTGGACGCTCGTCGCCGGGGCGATGGCCGACAAGGACGTCGCCGGGATCGCCGCGGCCCTCGGCGAAGCGGCCGTGCTGCCGCGGGCGCGTATCATCGCCACCCGGGTCGACCTGCCGCGCGCCCTGCCGGCGTCGTCGCTCGCGGCGATCTGGCAGCGAGCCCTGCCGGGGGCGAGCGTCGAGTCGATCCCGGACGTCGATCGCGCCCTGGGTGAGGCCCTCCGCGGCGCCCGAGGTCCGGTCGTCGTGGCGGGCTCGCTCTATCTCGTGGGCGAGGCGCGACGACGCTGG